>DATHWA010000298.1:0-18343 GCA_035461025.1 Gillisia sp.
AAAGAGAATTTTAAAAGTGGTTCCCTTCTTAGGTACACTTTCTACTGTGATATGGGCATCGTGCTCCCTTAAAATATTCTTTACAGAAGTCAAACCTATTCCGGTACCTGTACTTTTATTGGTGTAAAAAGCATCAAACAAACGATCTATTTGCTCCTGCTCCAATCCATGCCCGTTATCACTTATGCTGAGTAAAAAATCTGTTTTATGTTTTTCAATCTTAAGCTCAATAATTCCTTCCTGGGGAGTTGTTGCCTCACTTGCGTTTACAATGATGTTAAGCAGGGCAATTTTCAGTTTTTCCTTATCTGCCAGTATATAATATGGCCCGTCATTAAATTTCTTGATAAGACTTATCCCGGTGAGATAGATCCTGTCTGCAGCCTGTTCAAGAGAATGCTCCACACATTCTGCCAGGTCTGTCTTTTCAAGTTTTAGAGCAGAATAATTAGAAGCATTAAGCAAGTTGGAAACCAGGTCATTGAGAGTCCTGGTGCTTCTGGAAAGAATTTCAAGATAATTATCCATTTGCTCCCGGTCAGCCTTTTCAATTTTATGTTTAATAACATCTGTAGCCATCCTTATACTGGCAAGGGGATTGCGTAATTCGTGGGCAAATGTGCGGGCCACCTCCCCCTGGATGGAGAGTTTTTCAGCATTGATCAAGGCCAATTGAGTATTCTTTTGCTCTGTAATGTTTCTTACCAGGAGCACATATTCCTCTACGAGGTTTTCCTCTTTCCGGCTAAATATCTTGCCACGGGCATTAAACCATTCCCAATTACTTGCTGAGGTTTTCACCCTGAATTCAGCATCGTGTATGTCATCATCCCCAGATTTTAAAATCTTTTTATGAAATTGTACAAGTTTTTCTCTATCCCTTGGATGCAAATACGGTAAGACCTCCGGCAGCGACATTCCTTCTATCCTTTCCTTGGTCATTCCTGCGCGGGTGAGCATATCCTTATTTATATATCTAACATTATACTTGTCCAGGTTAATGATAAATATAGTATCCGGAGAGGTTTGCACCAGCTGTTTATTAAACTTTACAGCTTCTTCCATTTGCTGGGTCTCCCTTTTTCTAAGTGTAATATCCTCTATTGAAGTAATTAAAAATTCCCCCTGCTTCCTTGCAATTACTCTAAACCAATTATTATATTCATCTCTTCCATAGAAATATTCCTTATCCATTATCTCACCTGTAGATATGACATTTTTGAAACCATCAAAAATTCCCATTTCCACACCATATTTGGTGGTTTCCCTGTAAGTCTTCCCAATTAGGTCACGATCATCCTTTAAATAATATTCCTGTAAGACCTTGTTTACCCGCAAAAATTCAAAATCCTTTATTCCACCCTTGTCATCATATAAGGGTTTGTAGACTGCTATTGCCAGATTCGTTGTGTCAAAAACTGCCTGTAAGAGCCGGGCGGTTTGTTCAAGTTCTTTTTGGCGATGATAGGCTTTAATTTCCAGTTGTTCCTTGGATTTCAGTAATTTGTCTTCCGCCTTTTTGCGTGCAGTTATCTCTGAAAATAAAACTGCAATTTGGCGGCTTTTATCCTTTCCAAGGCGAAATGCATAACAGCTATACCAATTACCATCCGCTTGTTTTTCCTTTTCCCGAAATCGCAAAGATTCACCTGTAGTAGCTATTTTCCCATACAGGTTGAACCAGTGGTCTTCCTGCTCTGGTAACAGTTCCTTTACGGTCTTACCTTCCACATCTTTCAGGTTCATTTTATTTTCATAGGCAGAATTTGTTTCAAGAAAAAGATAATCTACTGCCTCCCCATTTTTATTAAAGATGACTTCGATTATACAATATGCTTCATCAATAGAATCGAGCAGTCGCTGGTATTGGAAAGAGGGGGAATATGCCTGTGCAACTTCCTCACAGAGGTTGTTGGCTTTTTCTTCTGAAGAAATTTGTTCCGGAATATATTTTCCTCTGGAAAGAAGCGCTTTTTTTTCATTATTAGGGTTACAGGTGTAGAGCCTGTCATTAAAGCAAAACCTTGTCCAGGAATCTTCCTCCTTTTTTAATCTTATGATTATTTCTTTTTCGTCTTTTTGGTTATTGCTGAAGGATTGAAGATGTTTTATATATCTTTCTTTATCCTCCGGATGTATAATCTTTTCCTGAAAGATTCCGGGAGATTGCAGAATGAAATCTGCCTTAATACCTGTGAAATTTTCCACTACAGGGTTAATATAATTAAGGTGAAGATCATCAAGGTCAATTAACATGAGCAGTTCCTCATATCCCTTGCTTTCAATAATCTGGTTCTCCACCTGCCTTAAATGTAGATCCTCCTTCACAATTGTATCTTTTGTAAATAAGTGATTAAACCTGAAAGAAATAGTCAATTAAAATAAATAAAATTTTCGGAAAAATTTAAGATATAATTAGAAATAGTTAAGAAAAACTAAAATTATTCTTTTCTACTAATTAATCTTAAATTTTGAAACTTTTTTGATCTCTCCGGGCTCAAGGCTTTCCAGGTGCTCATTACCTATTCTAACCCTTACCAACCTTAGGGTAGGAAAACCTACCGCAGCTGTCATTTTTCTTACCTGGCGAAATTTTCCCTCTACTATGGTAATGCTAATCCAACTAGTGGGACCGTGACGGGAATCTCTTATTTTTTGTTTCCTTTCCGGTAATGGCGGAGTTTCTTGTAATCTCGATATCTTACAGGGAAGGGTATTATATTTTTTGCCGTTAATACTTATTTCAACCCCATTCTCCAGGTTTTCTAAAGCTACTGCAGTAATTGTTCCGTCCACCTGCACATAATATTCCTTCTCCACCTCCTTGCTTCTTACCTGATCACTTGTAATACCATTGGTTGTGAGGAGGAGCAAGCCCTCAGATGATTCATCCAGTCTTCCAATTGCCATAATGCCGGCCGGAAATTCATGCAGCTCACTCAGTAGTTTTTTGTTCTTCCTGGTATTTTGGTTGTTTATAAACTGGCTTAAATAACCGTAGGGCTTGTAGATCTTAAAATTTTGTTCGGCCATTAAGGGAGTTTATTAAAGATAAATTTTCTTAAAAAATATCAGATTGCGGCCATAAAACTTAAGGCTTTGGGCAGCAAAAATAAGGTTAATCATATAAATTGATTTATCTTTGATAGGACTTTTTACATAACATACATAAAAGGTCTAATTCGTAAACCAAAAATTTTTAAACTATGAACACATTAAGTAAAATACTCTTTTTTCTATCTGCTATTGTTCTAATAAGCTGCGGCGAAAAAAAGGAAGAGAAAGAGGAAAAGGTAACTATTGGTAACCAAAACAGAACTGAATCTACCACTTCAACTGGAACTACAAGGTCTCAGGAATCTACTGCTACAGATGGTGAAGTGGCAGAGGTAACACTTAGCGGAAATGACCAGATGCAATTTGACAAAAAGGAAATTAGAGTTAAAGCTGGTCAAACGGTAAAGCTTACCTTTAGACATTCCGGGCAAATGGCCAAGAATGTTATGGGGCATAATTTCGTCTTACTTACCCAGGGTACAAACATTAATGAATTTGGACAGGAAGCTGTGAAATTCCCGGATAATGATTATATCCCTGAAGGCACCCAGAATGTTATTGCCTATACAGAAATGCTTGGTGGGGGAGAAACCACTACGATAGAATTTGAAGCTCCTGCAGCAGGAACTTATGATTTTATTTGTAGCTTTCCGGGACATTATGCAATTATGCAGGGTAAATTCATCGTAGAATAATCCATATACTTATAATTTAAATGCCTGTTTCCATAGGAAACGGGCATTTTCTTTTGCTCACGCTTTTAAAACTTTATAAAGGCTGAAATAATGTTTATTCAATTTTCACTCGAGCAGCCTAAAATTTATTGATATCTTAATTAAAAGGCCATTTATTCCGGATATATTAAAAGGAAATTATTTTACCCTTAAGCTCTTAAAATTCACGAAAAAGAGTGTGCCCGGCTTCCGTAAAAATCTTAGTTTTAGACTTTATTGATGGCTTAACCTATGGACATAAAAAGAAATTTTGTTATTGATTTTGACAGTACATTCACGAAGGTGGAAGCGCTGGACATTTTAGGGGAGATCTCTCTGGAAAATGATATTGAAAAAGAGATAAAATTAAAAAAAATTGAAGATCTCACAGATCTTGGAATGAAGGGTGAAATTTCTTTTAGGGAATCTTTGGTGCGGCGGCTGGAACTTTTGGAGGCCAGTGAGCACCACCTGGAACCCCTGATCCTTAAATTGCGGAAAAAAGTTTCAAAATCTTTCGTTCGCAACAGGGAATTTTTCATGGAATACAGTGAAAATATATATATAGTTTCCAATGGCTTCCGTGAATTTATAGTCCCTATAGTAGAAGAATATGGTGTAAGGGAAGAAAATGTCTTTGCAAATAGCTTTGAATTTAATGAAGAGGGTAAGATCACTGGTTTTGATGCCTCAAATGTCTTATCTTCCAATAATGGTAAAGTTGAACAACTTAAGGAACTTAATCTCCAGGGAGATGTTTATGTAATAGGGGATGGATATACAGACTATGAGATTAAAGCTTCCGGCCTGGCGAATAAGTTCTATGCTTTTACAGAAAATGTGGAGCGGGAAAAAGTACTCGCCAAGGCAGATCATATAACTCCAAGTTTAGATGAATTTTTATTCGTACACAAAATGAACAAAGCAATATCCTACCCAAAGAACAGGATCAACGTACTCCTCCTGGAAAACGTTCACCCGGATGCGGTGAGAAAATTGAAAGAAGAGGGATACCAGGTTAATCTTCATCCCGGCGCGATGGACGAGGAAGAACTTGCAGAACGTATTAAAGATGTTTCTGTACTGGGAATAAGATCCAAGACCCAACTTACTAAAAAGGTTCTGGAAAATGCCAACCGCCTTATTGCTGTTGGAGCCTTTTGTATAGGAACAAATCAAATAGATCTTGAAGAATGCCTGGAAAAAGGAATAGCCGTTTTTAATGCTCCCTATAGCAATACCCGCTCTGTGGTTGAGATGGCAATAGGGGAGATGATCCTGCTTATGCGAAATATTCCGGATAAAATGGCATTAATGCACCAGGGCAGGTGGGATAAATCTGCCAATAACAGCTTTGAATTAAGAGGAAAAAAACTGGGTATAGTTGGATACGGGAATATTGGAGCACAACTATCTGTAGTAGCAGAGTCTATTGGTTTCGATGTCTATTATTATGATGTGGAGGAGAAACTTCCTTTGGGCAATGTTACCAAATGTCATTCATTAAAGGAACTTCTGGAAAAGGTAGATATCGTAAGTCTTCACGTTGATGGTCGCCGGGAGAATAAGAATCTAATTGATGAGGAAAAGTTCAGCCAAATGAAAGATGGCGTGATCTTTTTAAACCTAAGCCGCGGGCACGTGGTAGATATTTCTGCACTCAGACGTAATATAGAATCGGGGAAAGTAATTGGCGCAGGGATAGATGTTTTTCCGGAAGAGCCAAAAACGAATGATGAAGAATTTACTTCAGAACTAAGAGGATTGCCAAATGTCATTCTTACACCCCATATTGGTGGAAGCACACAAGAAGCCCAGGAAAATATAGGTAATTTTGTACCAGGGAAAATAATGGAATATATTAATACAGGTAGCACCACGAACAGTGTAAACTTTCCAAACCTACAGCTTCCGGTTCTTAAAAACGCACACAGGCTTATTCACATACATCAAAATATGCCGGGTGTTCTTGCGAAAATTAACCGCATACTGGCAGATCACGATATCAATATCGTAGGTCAATATCTAAAGACCAATGAAAAAATTGGATATGTGATCACAGATATTGACAAGGAATACGACAAAACAGTGATAAGTGACCTTAAAAAATTAAACGGCACGATACGTTTTAGGGTGCTTTATTAATATTACCGAAGAGATCACCGCATAAAGAAGGTTTAGCATTTTTGCTGGACGCTCTCCATGACCTTAAGTGCTGCCTCATCTGTTAGATACTCAAAGGAAATACTGCCTTCATTTTGATTGATACGGATATTCCTTAAACCACTAATTTCTGAAAGTTTTTTAACCACACTGCGCAATTTGTCTTCTAAATTAAAATCCTGAAGAATAACTTTAGCTCTCATAATATTTAGATTAAAACTGACCGGGAAACTATAAAAACAACTTTTTATGCTTCTTAAGTCAGTACCTCGAAGGTGAGATTATTTCTGAAAAAATAATATGAGGAATATCAGTAACGCATAAATTTTAAATGATTTTTTTTAGCTAAATTCCGGGGTATTATTTAATTTTTTGAATGGTTTCAGCTATGGGGATTTCCACTACTTCATTTAGTGCGGGCAGATGTACTGCCCATTTGTACGTGTCTTTAATCTTCACCCTAAGCGCATCTGACGCCATTTTTTCCCCGTGAATAAGAAACACTTTTTCTGGAATATTTTTTATCTCAGAAACCCATTCCAGAAGTTCTTTCTGGTCGGCATGGGCAGAGAGGCTCTCAAGGTGAAGTATCTCTGCCTTTACAGCACAATATTTTCCGAAGATTTTTATTTCATACGCACCCTCCAGTAATTGTCTTCCCCGGGTCCCTTCTGCCTGGAATCCAACTATGAGAACTGTATTTTTATCTTCCTCTATTAGGTATCTAAGGTATGTAAGAACTCTACCGCCGGTTATCATCCCACTTCCGGCAATGATAACCTTGGACCTTTTATCATCTATGGTTTTCCAGGTATCCCGATAAGAAGAAATTATTTGAAAATGCTTCTGCATTTCTATGAATTCCTGTAGGGAAAATTTATGCCAGGAAGAAAAATTTTGAAAGATTGCAAGTACATTATTTCCCATTGGGCTGTCTACAATTATTGGTATAGCCGGTATTTTTTTTGCTTTATAAAGATGCCACAGCCTTACCATAATGGTTTGCATTCTTTCCACAGCAAAACTTGGAATTATGAGAGTGCCTTTTTTCTTAATGACATCCTGTATGGCCATTTCCAAAACTTTATCTGCATCCTCCTGCGGGTGTAACCTGTTACCATAAGTACTTTCCAGGAAAAGATAATCTGCCCATCGTGGTTTGTGTGGAGGTTCCAGCAATGTATCCACATCTCTTCCAACATCCCCGGAAAATAAAAAGATCTTTCCAAAGATGTCCAGTTCTATAAAGCTGGAACCTAAGATATGGCCGTTTAACTGAAACCTGTATTTTATACTCTCATTAAATTTATACCATTTCCCCGGTTCCACGGGATTAAATTTATTAATAGCAGCATCAGCATCCTGGAGTGTGTAGAGCGGTAAAGCAGGATTGTGTGTACCGGTGTGGTCTTCATTGGTTTGCTTTGCTTCCTCTTCCTGTATTTGCGCACTGTCTTGTAGAATTACACGCGCAATGGCCAGGGTAGGGGCTGTTCCCACAATTTTATCTCTATAACCTTCTTTGGTGAGCCTGGGTAGGAATCCCGTGTGATCCAGGTGCCCATGTGTTAATAGAATAAGGTCTATATTTTCTGGGGGAAAGGGAAAAGGCTCCCAGTTGAGTAACCGTAATTCTTTTAGACCCTGGAACATTCCGCAGTCAATTAGTATATTACCTGCACCGGTCTCCAAAAGGAATTTTGAGCCTGTTACAGTACCTGCAGCTCCAAAAAAGTGAACTTTAATCATAGACATATTCATATTTTGGGTTTATTTGTTTTCTTACATAATAATTCCATTTCCTTTAAGATTCGCTGCTTCCTTGGAGGGCGTATCTCCAATTGGTCCAGATAAAATTTGTCATTTATAAGTTCCTTACATAAAACAATATCCCTGCTAAGCAAAAATTGTTTTTCTCTTTTGCTTAATAGGATAGAAACTGTAATGGGAAAAAGACCCAGACGGTCTATTTGATCTTTAATGCCATTTCCTGGCGGGAAATCCCAGCTTAACATTTTAAGCCCGACGCATTTTCCATAAGCTGCAGCATCCTTTGTAAAGCGCGTGTTTGTCACCACCCAACCCGAAGAAAAGAATTGTTCATCCCTGTCAAATTCCTGTTCAATAGCAGCAATATCCATGAAACGGGAATTTATATATAAAGGAACTTTGACATCACAATTACGCCCCGCATCACCATGAAATTTACATTCCATCAATAAAGTTTCCTGCTTGTTTGAAGCAACAACATCTACTTCATGAGTAACACACTTGCCTTTGAACAATTCGCCTATCTTAACTTCATATCCGCTATGCCTATAAATAGCAGCAATGAACTTTTCAAAAGGAAATCCCGTGGGCCCCAGTTCAAAAATTGCTTTTTTAAGTTTATAGCGGGAGGCAAATAACCTGTTTTTATGTTTTAGAAAAGAAAATGCCAGCTGGTAAATTTCTTTGGTGGTGATCCCTTCATGTACTTCTTCTTCAACTTTGGCAAGAATGGCCGGGATCAACTCCTCATCTGTACCCGCTCGCCTTAGGGAATTTGCAACTTTATCCATTGAAAATAGATCAATTTCCCCGGAAGCTTTAATTATATGAAATTCTCTCCTGGCCATTTTTTCTTCAGGCTTTTATTTTTTTTTAATTATTTATGCTCTCTAAGCACAAGGACCGGAACTTGTGGGTGAAAACCCATTTCACTCACCAGGGACCTGGCAAAGAGATCAGTGAAAAGGCCATGTTTCCTGCTAAAAAGCGCTAGCATACTACTGTTCCTGCTTTCAATAAAACTGTGGATCCCTTTAGAAACTTTAATCCTGGTGAGGGTGTGAAAGGTGCATACAAAATCATCAAAGTAATCTTCAAGGACCTCTTTGTTTGTTTGTTGGTCCCTGCTTAGCCCATCATTTTCCTGTATATATAAAACCCGTATAGGTGCCTTGAAGTTCCTTGCAAGGTCTGCCAGTATAGCAAGCTCTTTGCGCTTATAGTAATATTTGAAATTTGTAGCAAAAACAATTTCATTCACATGATCCTCTTTTTTGGAATCTTTATTTGGAACAACCAGAACAGGACATTCCTGTACCTTTTCCATCATATTTACAGCATTACTCCCATAAATAGCGTTGACAGGGTTGTTTTCACCCTTTGTCCCCATAATAATTAGGTCAATGTCCTTCTTTTTAAGGACTTCTTTTACTGCACCAATCACTGTGTTATAAGTTGAGATCGTTTCAATTTTAAGCTGCGGATTTTCAATCCTGGGATCAATTCCCTCTACTAATCTTTCCAGTCCCAACTCCGAGACTTTCTTTGCTTCTTCATATGCCTTTTCCCCGGGTACGGGTTCTATAATGCTATCTGTTGTAAAATGGAATAATTGGTAAGCATTAAGTATATGGAAAGTAGCAGGTCCCTCCTTATATAACTCTATTGCGTATGTTAATGCATTCCAGGCATTCCTTGAAAAATCTGTGGGAATAAGAATATGTTTTTCCATGATGTTCGATTTTTGATTTATGTTATAGAGTATATAATTTAATCATACTTAATGTTTATAGGTTTCCCGGGTTTGCATAATTAATACAGGTATTTGGGAATAATTGCCTAAATTTTTATACAAGGGGTTAAATAATACATTTTGAAAAAAACTATGTCTTTTGTTTACAAAGGCAATCATATCACTCCCCCTACTTTCGGTGAAACAATAAATACCAATAGGCACACTTACATGCGCAAGTGTATGAAAGGAGTGGGGCACAACTGTAAGAACTTTCTTTAGTTCCTCACGGTTCCCTCGCTGTGCTTCACTTAACCAATTCTCCTCAATGTGGAGAACCCTGAGACTGGCACCTGTTTTTTCCAATAATTCTTTTATGAAAATATATTCTTCCTCCAATGGCGGAATTTTGAATCCACTCGCAAGGACCACTTCCTTTATTTTTGAGAAACGCACGTGAGATGGTATGGCGAGTATTGGACAATTATGGATCTCCTCCATAATATCAATTGTATTGCTCCCATAAGAAACATCCCGGGCTGCTGTATTTCCCTGGGTACCAATTATAATCACTGTGATTTGCTGCTTTCCTAATTCTTCACCAATTGCAGCAACCAGCTGCTGGTTTTGCGTGACAGTAGAAAAGCGGTGAAGTGGGTTTGGATATCTTTGTTCAATTTCTTTGAGAAGTTTATTGATCTTCACCTGGCAATCTTTTCTTACTTTTTCTCTTTCAGTATTACCTGGTATGGGAATAAAGGTACTATGTTGCCTGTAACCATTTACCTTGTATGCGTGCAGCAAAATAAAATGGCACTCCTCATCCTTATAAAAATTGAGTGCATAGGAGATCGCATTATTGGAGTTTAAAGAAAAATCTGTGGGTAAAAGAATTGTTTTCATGGCCTTAAGTATTATATTTTCCGGAGGGTATAACCAGGAAAGGAGTCTTTAATTGAAATCCTATTTCATTAATAACAGGCCTGAATAATAAATTTTCAAAGAATGAATGCTTATTACTTATCATCACCAGCATATCAACCTCATTCTCCTTTTGGAAATGATAGATCCCGCCGGTAACAGTTTCCTTTTCAATACTATAAAAGGTATGTGATGTTTCCTGAAGATATGCTGCAAGTACTTCTTTTGCCTTTTTTTGTTTCGGCTCCAGTTCAAACCCAAAATTGATATGTAAAACCTGAATTTTAGCGCTGTTATATGACGCAATATCCATAAGAATTTTAAGATGGTCTTTGGTATAGTTCACATCAAAATCTGTTGGAAACAGGATGTGTTGAGGGGGCTTGTATGAAAACCCTGAGGGGATAGCCAGCAATGGGCATTTTACCCTCTTGATGGCGTGAACTGTATGGGTGCCAAAGAGAATTTGTTCTGCACCTGTTGCACCCTGGGTGCCCATTACAACCAGATCAATATTTTTTTGTTTCACTTGCTCCTTAATCTCTTCATTTAGTAAGCTAAAGGCTGAAATTTTTTCAAAATGGTGCTTAGAATTGGGGAATTCTTTTTTTACCTTCTTCTCAATTTTTTCCAACCCCTTTTGCGAGTTTTTTTTATAGATTTCATCCAGGCTTAAAGGAGATGGGCTGTACAAAATAAATTCTGAATCATATAAAACAGGCGTGTAGGTGTTTAAAAGATAAAAAGTGCATTCTTCCTCTTTAAATAACTGCACTGCATATTTTATGGCATTGTATGCATTTTCAGAAAAATCTGTAGGTAAAAGAATTTTTTTCATGAGAAGAGATTTATCTATGGATAATATGATTTTTAATAACTTTCCCTATTATAGTTCTGTAAAACCATAAAAGGAATTTGTGGATTAAGACTTATCTTATTGATGGTAGATTCATATAGTAAACTTTCCAAATATGTGTAGCGGGAATTAACCATAACCAGCATGTCAATCTTTAATTTTTCAATCTCTTGTGTTATAGCTTTTAATCTATCCTGCTCATCTATCCTGTGATAAAGAGTTTGGGCTTCTTTGAGTTGCTCTTTAAAAAAGGCCTGATTATCCTTTTGTCGCATTGATTCCAAAGGAAATTTAGATATATATAGCATGTGAATAGACGCACAATGGGACTTTGCAGTCTCTGCCACCAGTTTTAATTCTCTCCTTTTATAAGGTATCATAAAATCTGTTGGAAAAAGCAAATTGGAAAGACCTGTGAAACTGAAATTTTCCGGAATTCCTAATACCGGGCACTGTATATACTTTACTACTTGCAGGGTATTGCTTCCAAAGGTGTGAGACCTGTTATTACTTCTTCCTCTGGTTCCCATAATTACAAGATCTGCATTTTCCTTAATTACAAGGTCATTGACATCATCTATTAACAAGCCGTAAGAGGCGATGGATTTAACCCTGTGCCGGGGATTGGGAGAAATATCCTTTATTTTTTCTTCAAGATCTTCAAGTTTCTCTACCGCCTGTGCATGCGTATCATTCTTCAATTTTTCCAGATCTTCACTTTTCTTATTTTCTTCCATGCTATAGATCTCCTCTGCATATGTATGAAGGAGAAAAATTTCACACTCCTCATATTTGAACAATTCAACCGCATATTTAATAGCGTTAAAAGAATTCTCTGAAAAATCTACCGGAATTATAAGCTTTCTCATCTTATGAAATATTTATTATTAAAAATAAATGAATTTTTCTGGCTTTTCAATGATTATTATCAGTTTATAAGGTCTTCAGTAAAATATAATTATCTGTAAATCATATTTTTAAGTTACCTGTGTCTGGATAATAAATGGTTTTCTTTCTTCTTTTAATCTGATAATTGTCATAAATTTAGAAAGCTCAGTTTCTTAAATTAGAAGTGAAAAATAAAACCCCAATGGTTATGAAAAATTCGGTAAACCTTCATACAGCACAGGCATTTTATCAAAACCTCGGCAAATTATTTTATTCCATTGCAGCTGCAGATAAAGTGGTGCGAAAAGAGGAGGTGGCAGCGCTTAAAGAGATAGTGGAAAAAGAATGGCTGAAGATTGATGAGATCAATGATGAATTTGGCACAGATACCGCCTACCAGATAGAAATTATTTTTGACTGGCTCGACGAGAACCAGCCGGAGGCCAATGATGCATTTAATGATTTTAAAGATTACAGGGAGGATCATAAAAATCTTTTTGATCCGGAAATTGATCGCTTAATCTGGAAAACGGCAGATGGCATTGCGGCTTCCTTTGCTGGTAAGAATAAAGCTGAGGTGATTATGTTATCAAAACTTAAATCTCTATTAGAATGAAAAATTTCCCGGTTTGCCAAAGCTGTGCTGCTCCACTTACTATAGAAAACAGGGGTACAAATCGTGATAAAGGTTTAAGTGAGGATTTTTGCTCATCCTGTTATGAAAATGGTGAATTTAGAGATCATTCCCTAACCTTGCATCAACTGGAAATAAAATTACTGGAAATGGCAGAGGTGCACAACGAGATCTCCCTGGAAGAAGCCCAGGAAATTATACGAAAATTACCCGATCTTAAAAGGTGGCAAATGAGCAATATTTAAGTCTTCTTCCTTAAGTATCCATTTGTATTAGAATTTGCTGAAAGCTTTTTTCACGAATAATTAATACATTTCCTTACAGCTAAGTAAAGGAACCCGGGTACAGGACTGCATTCTTTTTACCAGGTCCCTGTGAAGTACAGATTGTACCGCGAGTTTACTTTTACGTTCCATCATCACTAACAAATCGGCGTTAATTTCTTCCAAACAGTTATTTATGGAATTTAAAACATCCTCAGAATAAAGGATGCGGAAATCAAAATATGGAAAATTGGTTTTTTCAAATAAAAGTTCTTTAAACCATTCCATAAGATCATTGGCATCACCTTCCTTTTGGGAAGTCACATGTACTACGGTTATTTTAAACTCAATGGGCGCAAGAATTCTTAATAGCTCACAAAGATGATAGATGTCTTCCTCTTCAAAATCTGTTGTATACATAACTTTTTTAATCCCACGAAACTCAAAATTTCCTGGAATGGCCATTAAGGGAATCGTTGAGGTAGAGATCATATCCTTAGTAGTGCTACCAAGAAAGAATTCCTTAACGGTACCGGAACCACAAGCACCAAGAACCACCATTAAAACATTAATGTCTTTTATATATTTTAAGATTTCCCGGGATATGTTTTCCCCTTTTATAACTGCAAGGGAAAGATTGAGGTCTTCAAAATTCTGGTTGAGATTAAGACTGCAAAATTTTTGTAGCCTGCTGGTGTGATGATCCAATACCTGTTTTCTTTCTTCGGGGGAGCGAGCCTGGCTAAGATCATCCGGGTCAAAGACATGTAAGACAATAACATCTGTATTTAAAAGCTTTCCTAAGTGATAAGCATATTTAAGGGCAGCTACAGAGTTTTCTGAAAAATCTGTTGCATAAATAATCTTTTTCATGGCCTTGGTATATATTACTTAAATTTACCTCTTCCTTTTAGGAACGGAAATGATAAAAGTCAGGTTACCAGACTTTAGGTTATTAATTATCAGCATTTCTAAGCTCACGTTGTTTGATTCTTTCCATTTTTCTGAAGTAGCCTCGGAATAAAAAGTTATGCTTAAGAGCCTCCATGTTTTCGTTCAGTTTTCCGGCGGCTTCTTCGGCATTATAGATGGTAGATTCAAGGCTGTTTACAAATGCCGTATCTCTCGTAATAAAATTTAAAGTTCCCTGCCCGCTTACAATTTCTTCAGAATAGGAATTTAGCCTTCCGGTTAAAGAGTCTATCGCCCGCGAGGAACTTTCAAGGTTATTTATCATGCCCACGATCTTTCCTGCAGTTACCGTGTCTTTAAGAATAACCCCGGCCGTTCCTTTTGTAAGATCTATATCTGCAAGGATTGTATTTAAATGGGCTATGGTTAAATTGACTTTTCTGGTGGAGCTTTCAAGATTGTGGAAACTATTTTGCATATCTGCAGCCATTTTATCATCCTTTAATAATTTACCCATTACCCCTTCACCGGCGTTAATTGCGTTAGTGATTTTTAAAAGATCTGCAGTGAGCTGGGCGGCATTTTCGTTTGTGGTATTAAGAGTGGTAAGCATATCTATTGTAGCAATCTTACTAATGGATTCAATTGTGTCACCTGCCTTTATTCCGGCTTTATTCTTACCCTCTCCCGGAATTATGTTTACGATCATGCTTCCTACAAGTCCATCTGAATTTATAGTAGCGAGAGAATTCTTTTTAATGAGATAGAGGGATTGCTCATTCACCACCATATCTACACAAATAGCAGTATCATTGATAAAATTGATACCTTTTACAGTCCCAATATTTACCCCTGCAAACCGAACGTTATTTCCCTGCTGTAATCCATTTGCATCCTTAAAAACGGAGGAAACCCTAACGGTACTGCCAAAGAGGCTTTGCCTGCTTCCAATATAATATACAGCGAGAGTGAATATGATAAGGGAAAGGATCACAAAGATCCCCAGGTTCATATTTTGAATTGATTTTTTTTTCATGGCTCATTTATTTAAAGAACGCTTTAACTTTAGGGTCCTCCATTGCTAATAGTTCGTTAAAAGTACCTTCAGCATAGTTTACTCCATCCAGCAGCAGGATCATCCGGTTGCTTATTACCCTGGCGCAGTCAACGTCATGAGTAATAATTAAAGAGGATGTTTTATATTTCTCCTGAACTTCCATCATAAGGTGAATGATTTCCTTGGCTGTTATGGGATCCAATCCCGTAGTTGGTTCATCATATAGAATTATACTGGGCTTAAGTATAAGTGCCCTTGCAAGAGCAATCCTTCTTTGCATACCTCCGGAAAGTTCTGCAGGCCTATTCTCCAGCGTATGCTCCAGGCCCACATTTTTTAAGGCTTCGTGTACCAGTTCATCAATTTTTTTCTCATTAAGGGTTCGGGTATGGTGACGTAAGGGAAATTCCAAATTTTCCCTCACCGTCATAGAATCATAAAGAGCACTGCCCTGGAATAAAAATCCAATTTTAGCACGCAAATTATCCATCTCGTGCCGCGCAAGGGTATTAATGTCTTTTCCCAGTAGTTCAACAGTTCCCCGGTCTGGCGCCATTAACCCCACAAGGCATTTAATCATCACAGATTTCCCGGACCCGGATTTGCCCATGATCACCAGGTTTTCTCCTTTATAGAGTTCCAGGTTAAAGCCGTTTAAGACTTTTAAGTCTCCAAAACCCTTATGAAGATTTGTAATCCTTAGAACAGGATTTCCCTCTTTACGTTGCTTATTATCTTTATCCTGTTGCATGATCACCCGTAAAATATATCTGATATAAATACTGCAATGAAATCTATTATAAATAACAGCATTGAGGTGAATACCACTGCAGAGTTGGATGCCTTACCAACTCCGGCAGTACCTTTATTGCTATTATAACCTTTAAAGGTTCCTACGAGACCAATTGCAAAACCGAAAAAAAATGTTTTAATCGTTGCGGGAAAAAGATCGCTAAATTCCAGTGCTTCAAAAACCTGATTAAAATAAAGTACAAAAGAGACGCCCCCCTTGGCATTTTCAATAAGAGCTGACCCGAGTAGAGCAATAAAATCTCCAAATATTACCAAAAGCGGAATCATTAAAGTTGTGGCAGTAATCCTGGTAACGACGAGATATTTAAAAGGGTTGGTGCCGGAGACCTCCATAGCATCTATTTGCTCTGTTACCTTCATAGAGCCAAGCTCTGCTCCCATCCCCGATCCTATACGCCCGGCACATATTAACGCAATTATTACAGGACCAATTTCCCGTACAATTGAGATACTTATCATACTGGGCATATACGCTACTGCCCCAAATTCTTCTAAAGTTGGCCGGGACTGCAGGGTGAAAACAAGGCCAAGGATAAAACCTGTAACTCCTACCAGTAAGAGAGACCGGTTCCCTACATTGTAACACTGCTTAAGTAATTCCTGAAATTCAAAAGGAGGAGAAACTGCTTCCTTAAAGAATCTCACTGCAAAAAATGAAAGCTCGCCTATTTCAATGAAGAAGGTTTTTACATTGGTAAAAATGGGCGAAGCAGCACTCATTAGTTCCCGGGTTAGGTTGCTCGAATTTACACCAGAATAAAAAGGAAAAAAATGATAGTAGTCAGGTTTAAATATATTGAGCCCGTTTACAATGAAGATAAGAATTGTTTTGCAAATAACTACATATCAACATTTTAACGAGTCGATTTTCTTAACTAAATGTTAAATTTAAATTCAAATTCAGGCATTTGGGCTAAATTTATTGAATTGGATCATCTGCCTCTACAAGATGATCTTTCCCAGATTTTTAAGATCCCTACATCATAACCTATTCCCTACATTTTTATTTATTCCTGCCAGGAGTAAGGAGATCAGTTTGCATTCCTAAAAATGTCCTTTCGGGTAATTAAAATGTATAGCTGAAAGTTATCTGAGTTCCCGGCTTCCATTATAAATACTTCTCCAAAGAAAATGTCCCTGGAAGGGAATAGTTATGTCCACCTGAAAAAATTTTTAGTGATGAAAAATTTAAAATTACTTAATGCCATAAACCTATTGATGGTTATGATTATTTTGATCTTATTTACTTCTTGCAGCGAGGATGTTCTTGAACAAATAGAGGAAGTAAAAGTGGAAACTGAGACTAATCTTAAGGATATAATTCCCGGCAGGTATATAGTTATAGTTTCCCACGAACCTGCTGTTAAGAATCAAAAAGCTGCAAAGGCTTTGGAAGAGCTAACAGGCGAGATAAATAAGATGGCAGGAGCGAGGGTTAATATGAAATACTCCCAGTCCCTAACCGGTTTCTCGGCCAGGCTCACAGATAAGCAGGTAGCACTTCTAAAGAAGGATAAGAGAGTGAAAGCTGTACACCAGGATAAATTTGTTTATCTGGAGGGTACTGCAACCCAGGAGTATCCTTCATGGGGACTTGACAGGTTAGACCAAAGAGAGGGGTTGCTGGACAGAGCCTATAGTTATAACGCAACTGGCGCTGGGGTTAATGCATATATTATGGACAGCGGGATAAGATATTCCCACCAGGATTTTGGTGAAAGAGCCTCTCTGGGTATAGATTTGGTACAGCAATATCCAGATGAGGAAATAGACCAAAATAATGGGGAGCTGGAAGCAGGCAATGATTGTAACGGTCATGGAACCCACGTAGCGGGTACTGTAGGCGGTACCCGCTACGGAGTAGCGAAAAATGTGAATCTAATCTCTGTTAGAGTCTTTAGCTGTGTGGGTAGGACCACCTGGTCCCGCCTTATTATGGCTGTAGATTGGATTACAGAAAATGCGGTGGAACCGGCCGTTGTAAACATGAGCATTGGTGGAATGGCTGAAGAAGCAATGGATATTGCAATAGAAAATTCTATAGCTACAGGGATTCATTATGTTCTTGCCGCCGGAAATAATAATAGTGATGCTTGTAATTTTAGCCCTGCACGTACTGCAGGTGCACTTACCGTTGGTGCCAGCACCATTAGTAATGAAAAGGCACGGTTTTCAAATTATGGAGAATGTCTTGATGTTTATGCTCCGGGGGAAAATATTGTTTCAGCTTTTATTGAGGATGATACTTCTAGCAGAAGCTTTAGTGGAACCTCGATGGCTGCACCTCACGTTGCAGGTCTGGCAGCTCTATATCTCGAAAAAAATCCGAACTCATCTCCGGCCAACTTACACGAAGAAATTATAAATAATTCCACATCTGGTATTATTAAGGAAGTACCTTCAGGAAATAACAATTTAGCACACAGCCTTTGGGAACCTGTTGAATTTACTGCTCCCACACCTCCGGATTTGAACCTTAAGGTTATAGGAATTAAGGGAAAGGGAAGTAATAAGATATACCTGGTTTGGGAACCCACTGAGGATCCTTTTGTAACTATATACAG
>DATHWA010000299.1:0-7235 GCA_035461025.1 Gillisia sp.
CCGCTGCCCAGGGCTTAGGTAATACCCGGGCGGTTTGCAGAGAATATTACGTACATCCTACTATTGTAAAAAGTTATGAGACCGGTGAAATAACAGAGCATTTTAAAAAGGTTAGGGTGCGCAAGGAAAAGAATTACCAAACTCTTTCCGGTACAGAAAAGGTAATGCTCCAAATGATCGCAGGTTTCGAAATAGACATTTAAAAAAGAAGCTTGATTCGCTTTCGCTGCCAGATTCCGGAAACCAGACCATTGCGGTCCGATGAAAGAGTCCAGACCGCTGCGGCTACTGGAATCCAGAACCCAGACTAATACCTGAGTTTCTGGAATAGAGTTACTTACATTCTGCTATCTAATTTGAAATTTCCTAAACTATTTTAGATCCAAAACCACCCCCTGGTTGAGATTGATATGTCCTCTGACTATATACAGAAAGGGTTAAGGAAGATTTTACATATTTTAATCGGACATCAATGAAACCATAAAATCCTGGAGCCTGGAAAGGAGTCACTTAACCACCTGGAAAATTTAATGCCTTATATATCTGTTAGGATTTTCCAGAAATAAAAAACCCACCCTGCAAGAGGATGGGTTTTCTTTTATTATTCGTTATAACCTACATTGAGGCAGGGTAAATAGTGGTATAATCTGCGGCTCTTACCGGGGGCAGATTAGAACCATAGGTTTCATTGATGGCCTCCAGGAATTGATTGGCAAGGAAAGCTTTCCCTCTGGCCGTAGGATGTATCCCGTCCAAAGAGAAGGCATTCCCGAATACAAGGCTGGCATTTAGAGTATATTCATCAAAGTCAACTCCATTTTCTGCCACCTCATCAAGAAGTGAATTCACATCTACAAAGGCAAGGTCAAATTGCTGAGCAACGGTTCTAATAGTTTCATTAAAAGCAGTTGTGGCTTCCAGGACATCTTGCTGTTCAGATGGCAATAATACATAGTTGTCTTCCAGAGGGAATGTAACCCCATTAATAGCAAGTTGCCCGGCAGTTTCTGCAGGTACATTCATCCCAATGAGCATGTCATAAGCCTGGGTATTGAGTTGACCTATAACAGATGAGGCGGGAAGAACCAGTAAATCCTCCTCTGTAGCCTGTCTGGCCTGTCCATACAAAAATCCAAACAATCCCGCGGTTGCCGGATCAACATTTGCCTGCTGCATAGCACCGGTGATTTGTTGTGAAAGATCTGGAAGGGATTCATCTTTAATGATGACCGCACTCGCCTCATCTTCAGAAAACACAAATGATCTCTCCGGCACCCCCAGTGCGGCAAAAATCTGGTTTAACCCGGCAAAGGTGGCATTGAGGGTGGGGATCATTGGGCCAAAATTAGGATTTGCAGGGCTTAAAGGATTATAGGGAACAGTATTGAGATATGGAACCGTTAATACATTAGGAATATTTGCAACAACTCCTCCGGCTCCTGAGGCAGTTAGAGCAGTTACAAGCCCCGTAAAAACCTGGTTAAAAATTGTGGGATCTGTAATATCATATAAATTGTACGTAGAAGGATCAGGGTTTCCCGTTTGATTAACGCCTGCACCCCCAGATATTGCATACAATAAAACATCATTATTTCCTATCCATAATGAGAAGAAAGTAGGATCCTGTGCAAGGGCATCTTCCAGTACCGTAGTTCCGGGGCTACTGGCAAACCTTACAAAATAAGGATTGGCCAATCCCTGTGCAACGCCGGCTAAATTCCCGTAACCCGGTGCCACCAGATGATAGGATTTTGCGCCATGAACCCCCAGGTTATTAAAAGGCCCTGCCTGTATATCACTTACTTCTGTTCCCGGGGTTGCACCTAAACGTTCCGGTGCTGCACCATTGAAAAATAGTCGAGGCTCGGCAACAACAGTTCCTCCAAGTACAAGGCCTCCAACATTATCGCTCATCAGTGGCTGGGTGAAATCCCCTCCTCCCGCCAGCGCAAACCGCTGTGCAAGAATATTTGGAATGGAATTTTGTTGCCCTGCACGAAAAAGAGCTCCATCTGTATATCCTGCGGTCAAACTGTTACCTAAAGCTACATAATGGGAAAAATCTGCGCTTCCGGAAGTGTATTCCACAGGCTCTTCAATATCTATCCCGTTATCATCGTCATTACTACATCCCGCAACCACTCCAATAAGCAGGAGTAAAAGCCATTTATAATTATATATTTTCATTTGTCTAATGTTTTTGTTTGTACCTATATATTATTTAAAACCCGGGTTTTTTAGAGATTATTAAAGGTAAGGGACAGGAAGTATTGCTGCCCGATCAAACCTGTTCCGAAAGCTGTGAAATAATCACGTCCACCTATATTGGTAGCACCGGCCTTCAGCATTAATTTATACTCAGGGAAAATATAGTTAACCTGCGCGTCTACCACAGAGAATGACGGCACCTGCCCATCTGCAAATGTAGACTGCCAGAAGTAGGTGTCGCTCCATCTGTAGTTCACATTAAATCCAAAATTCTCATAAAGGGTTGGGTTTCCAAATGACAATTTCACCTTATGTTTTGGCGTGTTGAATGCAGTACGGAAATCTGGCGCAGAAGCCTGATCAAAATCCTGCTCTGCATACGTATAGTTTCCTTCAAGATCGTAGCTACCAAAAACTTTTGTGGTTAACCCTATAGACGCTCCAAAAGATTTCACATCTGCCGGGGAGTTTGTATAGGTTTGGAAAGCCCTGAAATCACCCTGCTGCAATGCAAGTAAAGAAAGAGAATTGTCTCCAACTTCCCCGTAAAGCGGCACCAACACTGTCTCATTGGAAATAAAATCCTGATACCTGTTATAATATGCATTCACATCTACTATTACCCTTTGAACTCTTCCTCTGTATCCTATTTCATATGCCGTAACCTGTTCCGGTTTAACTATTTCCACGTCCGATGCTTCAGGAGCACCTCTATTAACCGAATTAAGGGAAAAGGAGTTCTCATAAGCACTTCTTCCGGAAATTGTTGCTGTTTCACTACCTGTTGCCCCGGCACCGGCACCGCTTACAGGGAAGGTTCTTACGTAACGGTCCAGGTTGGCTTCTGCAGACCCAACAAGAATAGCTCTTCCCACGTCAAGTCCAATGAAAAGATCCTGTGTGGTTGGATATCTAAAACCTGTTTGAACAGAGGCACGTATATTGTGATTTCTTGAAGCTCCTGCTGTATAAGCTACAGAGAGACGCGGGGAATAATTCCCTTCAAATAATTCAGATTTATCGTAACGCATAGAACCTGTAAGCTTCAGGCGTTCGTCTATTAATTTTTTCTGAATTTGGGTATAGATACCATATTCTGAATATGTAATAGGGCCGTCAAAATCGGTGAAGATCGTTCCGAAGGAATTAAGACGATATTCTCTGAAGGAACCTCCTACCTGGATCTCTGCAATATCCTCAGTTAAATGGGTGAAATTGTAATTGGCATCTGCGTGGCGCAATTGGGAAGCGTCTTTAAACTGAGATCCTTCTGCAAGATCCGGGTTTGAAGTTACCCTGTTTACCGCATCCTGGAATGCTGCCGTACCCGGCTCGAGTCTACCGGTATCTGCCGTTTGTCTCGCTATAGCATGAGCCTGTTCCGGCGACACTCCCTGAAGCGTACTCTGGATGAAAGCACCCGCATATTCCCCGAACCAAACCTGATCCGACTTCCAATCCCTGTTCACATTTATAGCTGTGAAACGCATGTCATAGGAATCGCCCGCATCTTCATCTGTTAAATAAGCTCTTACAAAAAAGTTGTCATTGGCCACCTCAAGTTTATGTTGCTGAAGGAAAAAATTCTTAATTGAATATCTGTTTGCTCCCTGATATATTGTGGAACCTAAACCAACTTTTCCTAAATAGGTGATCTCAAAATCATTGGCAAAAGGGCGGTAATGAAGGGCCGCATCCATTTTAATACTTTCAGCATCATAATCTGTCAAAGCAGTTTCGGCATAACCTGTCCTGCTCACGTTGGTACTTGGAAGCAGATTTGATGCACCGGCAGGGATCAATTCTGCGTTTTCAAGGGCCTCACCTACTCCTCGAATATTTGTTGAAACCTCATCCCCGTAAATATTTAATCCATCGTAGTTTGGATGCGACCTGTCCCTTCCCGGATTAAGTACATCTTCCTCACTCACCGCATACCAGTCCGTACCTTTTAAATAGGAGAAGTTTGCTTTGGCAGCAAATTTATCTGAAAACTTATGCGCCACTCTCACCCCAAAATCGTAAAATGGATTAGTCCCTGCAGCATCCTGGGAGGTTAAGCCTTGTTTGTAATATGCGCTAATCCCCGGAAAATCAAATGGACTTTTACTTGTCATGAAGAGAATACCGTTAAAGGCATTGGCTCCATATAAAGCCGAAGATGCTCCTGGAAGCAATTCTACGCTATGCACGTCCAGTTCGGTCATCCCCAGTAAATTCCCCAGTACAAAGTTAAGTGCCGGTGCAGCGTTATCCATCCCATCTACAAGTTGTACGAACCGCGTGTTTGCAAAAGTGGCAAATCCGCGCGTGTTCACACTTTGAAAGGTAAGACTGTTAGTGTTCACATCTACGCCCTTAAGGTTTTCCAGGCCACCGTAGAAAGAGGCAGCGGTGGTGTTCCTTATTTCCCTTAGCCCATATCTTTCAATAGTTACCGGGGATTCAAAAATTCGTTCCGGGGTACGGGATGCAGATACTACGATCTCATCAAGTGCCGTTCCTTCAACAAGTGTAATATTCAGCTGCTGATTGTTGGCTGTTACCCTTGCCGATTGTGTTTCATACCCTACCATACTTACCTGTATGCTAAAGGGAGGTTCCTGGTCTACCACAAAACTAAAGTTACCGTCAAAGTCTGTCACTGTTCCCTGGGTAGTACCGGCTACAGTAACATTCGCTCCGGGCAGTGGCAGATTATTGTTATCCACCACCGTTCCGGAAACAGTCGTTTGAGCCGACATGGACAGGCACAGGAAAATAAAAATAACAGAAAAAAATGTTCTCATAAATCCTAGGTTGTTAAATGTTCTTACCGAATATAATGAAATATTCAATGATTAACATTTTTTAACACCTATAATGAGAACATTTTTCTAAAACCTACATGTTTTTATTACCTGTAATGATTTCTTCTACGATTTCAGGATTAAGAAGAGTGGAAGTATCTCCTAGATTATCAGTTTCCCGGGAGGCAATTTTTCGCAGGATACGTCGCATTATCTTTCCACTACGGGTTTTTGGAAGGCTGTTCACAAACTGGATCTTATCTGGTTTGGCAATTGGTCCAACAATTTTGGAAACCTGTTCCCTTATTTCCTGTTTAAGGTCTTCTGTGGGTTCTATGTCGTCATATAGAATAACATAAGCGTAAAGTGCATTTCCTTTTACGTCATGTGGGAATCCCACAACGGCACTTTCAGCCACTTTTGTATGCTCATTGATCGCATTTTCAATTGGGGCGGTACCCAGATTGTGACCGGAAACAATTACTACATCATCTACCCTACCGGTGATCCTGTAATTTCCTGTAGCATCCCGGTAAGCACCATCGCCTGTGAAATACATATTTTTATAAGCACTAAAGTATACCTGCTTATATCTTTCGTGATCCCCGTAAATGGTCCGCGCCATTGCGGGCCAGGGGAATTTAATAGCAAGCCTGCCCTCTGCTTTTTCGTGAATATTTTCTATTTCTTTCGCGTTCTCATCCATTAGTGCCGGTTGAACCCCAGGTAAAGGCAAGGTTGCAAATGTAGGTCTTGTGGGAGTTATTCCGGCCAGGGGAGAGATCATGATCATTCCGGTTTCGGTTTGCCACCAGGTATCTACAATAGGAGCATTTCCTTTTCCGATGTTATCATTATACCAGTGCCAGGCTTCCTCGTTTATAGGTTCTCCCACACTTCCCAATACTTTAATTGAAGAAAGGTCATGTTTTTCTACAAACTTTAATGGATGCTTAGCTAAAGCTCTAATAGCAGTTGGTGCAGTATAGAAATGAGTAACCTTGAGTTTATCTACAATTTCCCAGAAACGTCCATGGTCCGGGTAGCTGGGGATTCCTTCAAACATCACCGTCGTTGCACCCGCGGCCAGGGGCCCATATATAATATAAGAATGACCTGTTATCCAGCCAATATCTGCCGTACACCAGTAGACATCTTCAGTCCTTGGATTTTCGGCGTTATACTGAAAGACATTGGAAAAAGTATACGAAGTACCAATGAGATAACCTGCAGTAGTATGAACCATTCCTTTTGGCTTTCCTGTAGAACCCGAAGTATATAATATGAAAAGAAGATCTTCAGCATCCATTTCTTCCGCAGGACACTCCATCTCTGCCTTCTGCATTTCATCGATCCAGAATTTATCCCTTCCTTCCTGCATTTTAGTGGGCTCTACAGATCTTCTGTAAACAATCACAGTTTCAATAGATGGTGTCTTTTCCAAAGCCTCATCACAAATTGCTTTCAGATTTACCGGTTTGGAACCACGGTTAACCTGATTTGCTGTTATTAGCATCTTACATTCAGAATCATTGATCCTATTAGCGATAGCGGTACTTGAAAATCCGGCGAATACTATAGAATGTACAGCACCAATGCGAGCGCACGCCAGCATGGCGATGGCCAGTTCCGGGATCATTGGCATATAAAGACAAACCCTGTCTCCCTTTTTGATTCCGTTATTTTTCAGAACATTCGCAAAACGTGAAACTTTCACAAACAGCTGCCGATAAGAAATATACCTCGATTCCTCATCGGGATCATTCGGCTCCCAAATGATGGCAGTTTTATTACCCATCTTTTCAAGATGCCGGTCCAGGCAGTTTTCTGTGATGTTCAGCTTTCCACCCTGGAACCATTTAACCTCCGGTTTGGAGAAATCCCATTCCAGGGTTTTATCCCACTTTTTCTGCCAGGTGAACTCGTTTGCTATTTTATCCCAAAAGGCCTCAGGATCTTCAACACTTTCCTGATATGCTCTCTTATATTCCGCGTATGATTTGATCTGAATGTTTTTCATTCCCTAAAAATAGAGAAAGAAGGTTTAATTGCAAAGGAAATTTTAGTTGTTGTCGGTTGTCGGTTAGCTGTTGTAGGTTGTAGGTTGTAGGTTGTAGGTTGAAAAAAGTGGAGAGTGGAAAGTGGAGAGTGGATAGTCGGTACGTTTTATATGTTGTCAGTTACCAGGTTGTAGGTTGTAGGTTTAAAAAATAACGTGAAAAGCGCAACCCCCAAAGA
>DATHWA010000300.1:0-1543 GCA_035461025.1 Gillisia sp.
AAACGTCCGCTGGAAAACCTGCAGTTGGACCCGGATATCAGGGTTCCCAACGATTACAAATCTGTTTTAAGCGGCCGCGATCCTCAATTGGAAAAGGCGGTAGAGGAAATGCTTAATGAAATAAAGAAGTTGAAGAAGATCTAACCTGAAAAATGTCACAATAAGCTTTCAAAGGAAATAGAAAAGCCCCGGCCTGGGAATTGGCCGGGGCTTTTTTATGGGGGATAGACAAAAGCTGCCTTGCTGATGAAGCAAGGAGGGAAAGTTTTAAAGATTGGTGACCCTACCCCGGCGAAGGAAGTATTTAAGTTAGAAAAGAGCCATACTTATTACGCAACCGCTCCATTTAAAGAACATCCTGCTGGCTTCACGATTTTACCACTGGCAAAGGCAACATTTATGTAGGAGATATTTTGGGTTAAGGTTTATAAAATTCAATCCGGGAAAAACACCAAATTTTTGATTGCAGAAAGCATTATGATTGCAGAAAGTTAGAATCAGTTGTATTGGAAGGATTAGTCAATACTTCCACAAATGATTACATAGGATATGGCAAACACCTACTCTCAAATAAATATCCATTGCGTTTTTGCGGTGAAGGGCAGACAAAACATCATAAATAAAAGCTTTAGAGATGATTTGCATAAGTATATGTCCGGCATATTAAAAAACGACAATGCTTATCCTTTAGCGGTCGGTGGATGGAAAGATCATGTTCATGTTTTCTTTGAACTTTTGCCGGATATAAAAATCTCTGACCTGATGCGCATGTTAAAAGCAACATCTTCAAAATGGATTAATGAGAACAAATTGATTGCAGGAAAATTTCAATGGCAGGAAGGATATGGTGCCTTCTCTTATTCCCGTTCACAAAGAAATGATGTGATTCAATATATTATGAACCAGGAGAAACACCACAGAAATAAAACCTTTCGTGAGGAATATTTTGAGCTTCTTGAAAAGTTTGAAATTAATTTTAAAGAGGAATATGTATTTGAGTTTTATGATTAAAGTTATTCGCCTGCGATAGAGGAAAAGATGGTATATATGCAATGGTCGCCCCTCCGGGGCTTTCTATGAAAATTTAATATTTGTTTTTACCAATCGTAAGCTCCTCCGGAGCTAAAAATCCACAATCACACGTCCCGGAGGGACGACCCTATGGTAGCCTTGTGAAAAATTAAAAAAATATTTAATTTAGGATATGGCAAAACAGAAAGGAGCCATATTATTAAGCGGCAGCCTTTCCCGGATAACATTTTATGAGTTCGGGGGAAAGCATTATGCCCGCAGCAAGTCTTCCCTGGACAAGAAAAGATTTAATACCGATCCGGCATTTACACGCAGCCAGGCGAGTTCAAAGAGATTTTCACAGGCAAATAAATTAGCCTCGGAAGTTTACAGGCAAGTCTCTAAGGAACAAAAAAGCAATGCCCTTTTCTGCCTGCTAAAATCAACAGCCATCCGGCTCGTAAATCAATATATGGACCCTTCAGAGATCCTCTCCCGCCTCAAGCAGTTGCTACCCCAACCTGAAGCATCA
>DATHWA010000301.1:0-4020 GCA_035461025.1 Gillisia sp.
TAGGAGGTTGCATTGGAGATATGGTTTTTCCTGGAAAGAGTTCAGATGCGAGAGACAGAGAGTCTATCCATATTTTTCAACTTTTTTGTAGGCAATATCCAGGTTTTCGAATAGAGACGCAAATTTTTGCCTCTTTACACTCATTTCTTTTCTCTCTTTTCTCTTCTCTTTTAGTCTTGTCTCTTGCCTCCTGTCTCTATTATAAGCAAATAAAAAAACCGAAAGCTTCTGGCTTCCGGTTTTTAATTTATCTCTTTGGGAGCTTTATTATTCGTCCTCCACATTGATTTCTTCCTTTTCAAGTTTTCGTCTCTCTTTAAGGAAGTCTTTCAGCTCTTTTCCATATCTGGATTTTTGTATCTCAGGAGTCATTGAATTATAGATTGTATCAAGATATCTAATGTTTGCATCAAAAACTTCAGAAAGGGCAAGATAAGGTGCAAGTTCAAGGTCTTTATTGCTTACTGCGAAATTAACCGTATAAAGATATTTTCTCTTCAACAGCCTGTCATATTCCTCATTGGTAGCAAGTAATAATTCTTCATTCTCATCCCTCTGTGCTTCAAAATTTTGCTGGATTAGCTCCAGGTTTCTATCGTTAAACCTGCTCATCATTTTGTTATATTCTTCAAACTTTTCCTGGTTCGCAGATCCTGTCACTTTCGCGTCTATCTCAAAATTCTTTAAGGTAGTATTAATGGTGATTTCCCCTTCTTCAGCAAAAAATGTAATTCTCTCATCATAGTCTAAATTATCAACCTTGTCCAGGTAGAGATACATGATTTGGGGACTACTAATGTAATCTTCAAGAATAAAATTGGAATCACCTCTTATAACAACAGAATCAACACTCACTAAAAGGGTGTCTTCAATCTTTTGAAGATACAAGGTGCCCTTTTTAAGGCCTGCAATATTTCCCTTCACAATAAGGTTACTTTCCTTTGTAGAACAGGCTGTTGCGGTAATGATCAAAGCAAATAGAATACAAATTTTTTTCATGAAATGAGGTGAATTTTGGGTGGCAAATATCATATAAATTTTGATTTATTGCTAACTCCCGGCGGCCAATTGCATTAAAATAGTTGTAAGTATCGCCCCATAGGTACCCACTACATATCCAAATACAGCAAGAAGTACTCCTACGGTAGCAAGAGAGGGGTGAAAGGCGGCAGCCACAACCGGCGCACTTGCTGCTCCTCCAACGTTTGCCTGGCTTCCAACCGCAAGAAAGAAATAAGGAGCTTTTATCAACTTAGCCACCAGTATTAATAATGCTGCATGAATACCCATCCAAACAAGACCTATCCCTATAAGACCCGGATTATCAAAAACCATTGTAAGGTCCATTTTCATTCCAATAGTAGCAACAAGTATATAAATAAAAACACTTCCTATTTTACTCGCTCCGGCACCTTCATAAGTTTTGAATTTCGTGAAGGATAAAATGATTCCAATTGCTGTGGAGATGGAGATCATCCAGAAAAAAGAAGAAGCAAAAGATGCCAGAGCACTCTTCTTGTCATTGAAAACCTCAAAGTTATCAACCAGTACCACAGAGATCCAGTCAGCTCCCAAATGGGCAATTCCTACTGCGCCAAATCCTATTCCAAGCATGATCATAAGATCTGCGAGAGAAGGATTTCTTGTTACGCTTGCAGCATAGTTGGCTACTTTATTCTTAAGGTCTGTTATAGCCGAATCATCGGCCTTTAACCATTTGTCAATTTTTTCATTACGTCCAATTCCAAATAGAATAATAGCCATCCACAGGTTAGCAACAACGATATCCACCAAGACCATCCCTCCATATAGATCGGGGTTATATTCATAGATCTCAAGCATCGCGGCCTGGTTTGCACCGCCACCAATCCAGCTTCCAGCAAGTGTGGACAGCCCCCTCCATACAGCATCCGGGCCTACCCCTCCAACAGTTTCCGGGGAGAAGGTGGAAATAAGGAGAATAGCAAGAGGTCCTCCAATGATGATCCCTGCAGTACCCGTAAAGAACATAATTAAAGCTTTTGGCCCCAGGTTGAAGATCGCTTTAAGATCTATGCTTAAGGTCATTAATACCAGAGAGGCGGGTAATAAATACCTGCTCGCAATGAAGTAAAGCTGTGATGTTTGGTCCTCAATAATACCAAGGGAATTAAAGATAGCCGGGATGAGGTAGCACATAAGCAGTGCAGGTACAACCGAATAGAATTTTTTCCAGAAACCTGTCTTTTGGGAGGAGGTGTAGAATACAAATCCCAACGCTATCATTAGTAAACCTAATACAATAGCATCATTGGTGAACATAGGGGTATTTTCCATGGGGTACTTTTCTTAGGCGGCCAAAATACAATTTTTATTAAACTTTTTTTAACACAAAAGGCCTTCTCTTAAATGGATTATTTAAAAATTTCACCTAAGATTTTTGCGACCCCGTCTTCAATGCTTTTACCACAAACTATATTGGCAGCATCCATGGCTTCCTGCCGTGCATTTCCTACAGCAACCCCGTACCCTACATTTCTTAGCATCTCAACATCATTGTAATTGTCACCTATAGCTACGGCTTCAGTTGGACTATAATTAAAATGCTCTTGCAGCAGCATTTCTATAGCGGTATATTTTGATATGGAACTGGGAGCAATTTCTAAATAGGTATCCTTAGACCTGTACAGATGCAATTTTCCTGAAAATTTATTTTCCAGGTGATCTCGAATTTTATCAATATGGTCTATGTTTCCCATCGCCATAATTTTATGGGCCCCTTTATCTTCCTGTTCCCATTTTTTAATCACTTCTGTATTGGTTTTAACTGTTGGGGTTACTTTAGTGTTATTCGTTTCCCGCAAGGCCCATTTGTCTTCCTGCGGCACGTACCACTCATCGTGATGATACAGGCTTAAATGACAATTAAAATCATTCATCCGGTTTAGTTCTTCTATCACTTCCAGAGGAATTTCAGTAGAACTACGGGTTTGCCCGTTCACCAGAATTAAGCCTCCGTTATATGCAATGATTGGTAAATCCCCAATCTCCAGTTCCTGCTGCAGGTGCCTCATAGCTGCAGGCATCCGGGCAGAGATAAGAATAAAAGGTACCCGGCCTTTCAGGAGTTTTATTGCTTTAATTGTGGCCGGTGAGAGTTCTCGTTCTTTGTTAAGCAATGTTCCGTCTATATCAGAAAATACGATCTTATAATCCATTATTCTTTCTTTTTACTTTTTGCAGGATGTCTTTTGGCATCTTTAAGGGCATTGGAAAGCATATATTCTATCTGCCCATTGGTACTTCGAAATTCATCTGAAGCCCATTTTTCAATAGCTTTAAGCATATCTTCATTTAGTCGTAAGGCAAATGCTTTCTTTTTACTCATTTCTACTTTCTTATCTACTCAATTGAGTGTATAAATTCTGCAAGAACAGGTATAAGCTCCGGGTGCAGGGGCCGGGCCGGTTCATTGTATGCTTTTGTATTCTCAAGGCTCTCTCCTTCAATTTTTCTGAAAATATGATTCATACCATCAAGGATTACAAGTTGTGCGTCAGGTTTTGCTTCCTTGAGCAGCTCAGCATCCCCCACGTCCACCTGCAGGTCAAAACTTCCATTTACTATAAGGACCGGAATTTCCAGTTTGGCCAGCTCTTCTGCAGGATTATATTCCATCCAGGAGGCGATGTATGGCTGAGCTGAAGGTCTAAAAATACTTTCCAGATAAGGGCTGTAATTAGTAGTACTTCCCCGTAACTTTATTTCTTCAAAAGCCTCCCGGGCATTTTCTGAAAGTGTTGCCGACTGTTTGGCAAGTTGGTCCACGATGATCTCATCAATTGGCTTTCCTGCCCCGGCCAGAGAAATAAAGCCATCTGGAGCAGATTTCCCGGCGGCAATAAGGCCTATGAGCGAGCCTTCACTATGTCCCGCAATTATAATTTTGCTGAAAATTTCTTTTTCCCGAAAGTGATCTATTATATTTATTACATCTTCTGAAAAATCTTCAAACCTTAAATCTTCTTCTTTTATTCTTAG
>DATHWA010000302.1:0-2377 GCA_035461025.1 Gillisia sp.
ATGTCGTAAGCCGCACCTATAAGGAACGGAAAAGAAGAAGCAGCAGGATTGGTAGCAGCTGCATTACCTACCCTTATACCATCTACATATAGATTGACCCGGGAATCTTTAAAAATTACTGCAATATGATACCATCTTTGAATCCCCAATTGTGAAGATGAGGAAACAGCGCTATTGCCCCATCTAAATGTAGGCGCGCCCTGGTTAATGACAAGATCAAATCCTCCATCACCGGGATTTCTCATATTCCGTTTGGAAAGAATGGTTTTAGCCCCGTTGGTTGATTTTAATTTAACCCAGGCCTCTACACTGAAGGTGCCGGAGGAAAGTCCGTAATTATTTCCAAAAACTATGTGATCATCTACCCCGTCAAAATCCAGGGTGCTGCAATCTTCCACAAAGGTTATTTCTACTTGATCTGTTGTGCTGCAGGTTCCATCTTCGTGTGCGATAGTCCAGGATAAAACATAAGTGTCTGCCCCGCCTGTAAATTCAGATTTTGGATCAGTGGTATCTGTAATTGTACCTCCTGTTCCAGATTCTATGGTCCAGATTCCCACGCCGGTTTCCGGAGTGTTAGCGTTCAAAAATGTACTGTTAAAACCGCAATTGAAAGTCTGGTCGTCCCCTGCTTCTGCAAGGCTAAGCTGCTCAGGTTCTGTTATTGTAACTTTCGTGAGGACCTGGCAACCATTGGCATCAATAACGGTTACGGTATAATTTCCGGCAACCAAACCTTCAGCGAGTGCACCAGTTTGTTGGTCGGCGTCATTCCAGAGATACTCATAATAACTTATTCCATCGTTACCAATAAAAGGAGTGCCTCCTTTTGCTGTAACAGTGGCTTCCCCGGTTTCACCAAAACATAGAGGTGATGTTGTTTCAATTTCAGCAGAAAGTTTTTGTGAAGGTTCCGTAATAGTAATTTCAACCGAGGTTTTATTACTTCGTGAATCTTTTACGTAAACGGTATAATCTCCGGCAGGAAGGTTTATAAACTGACTGTTGCTTTGATAATTAGAATTACCTTCAGTTAAGCTGAATGTATAAGGTGCATATCCACCTGAAACCTTTACGTTTATTATTCCCGATTCTTCACTTTTGCATAATATTTCATTGGCGGTAGCTTCCGCTTTTAGAGCTGTAGGTAATATTACCGGGTCATTTATTGAATAACAAAACGCATTATTATTCTGCCCACAGTCCTTTTTGGAAACATTGGTCCAGGTGATATAAAAGTTGTCTATATCGAGGTTGTCTCCGCATTTAAAATTTATTGGATTTAATGTGAATCGAATGTATTCTCCAATTTTATTGTTTTGGCTATTATTCGGGTCTTCGTCAATGTCATCTCCATCGCGACAACCTTTTATGAAATGGGTGTCCACAATTTGATTAATGCTGTTCCTAATAATGTAAACCAATTCAACATAGGGATTATATGCGTTCGCGCTTTTATCTACTTTTAAATAAATATATTTTTCTTGATCATCATTGCAATTGCTCTGAAGATCAATAGCTATACCGCTACTGTCTCCAACATAAAAATTATTAGGATCAAAAACTATGTTTTCTGATTTTCCACAGGGCTCATAACATTTTCCCACATATAATGATTGATTTACAGTTATTTCAACTCCTGTGAAATCCTTAATAGTTAAATTGATTGTTTTATTTCCAATTTCCGAAAAGAATACCTGATGTTCTCCAATACCCGATCTTATTGGAGTTGTGGCATCTGCTCCAAAATTCCAAGAATAAGTATAGGGTGCAACACCTCCTACTGCCGTAAGATTTTCCACTTCAAAATAGGAGGTTCTCATATCTGTTGCAGCACCTATACTTTCACAAATACTTCTGGAGACGATGAATGCTTCAAGCGCATCAATAATTTTGAAAGTGTTTTCTACTTTACAACCCTTTGAATCTACCACGGTAAGAGTATAATTTCCCGCAGCAAAATTATTAACAGTTTTTGTAGTATTGAGTATTGCGTTAGAATTTTCCTCTCTCCATTCATATGTATATGGTGCGGTCCCTCCCAGAGGGTTTGCAGTAGCAGTCCCTGTAGCAGTACCATAAGTGGTGGTCCTTGTAGTATTAACTTCTAATGAAAGTGCTGCGACAGGTTGTGTAAGTTCATAATTTTCCTTTAGGGTGATTATACATGAAGCAGCATCTTTGTCCCGGATTTGAACATTATATGATCCACTGGGAAGCTCTGTGAAATTTCCAGAATTTTGCCAGGTGCTGCCGTCTATGCTATACTGAAAATTTCCTTTACCTCCTGTTGGGTTAGTAATTGTAATTTTACCGTCGTTTCCTTCAAAACAACTCACATTGGTTCTTGCAACTGTAGCATTAAGTATAGGGGGTT
>DATHWA010000303.1:0-3792 GCA_035461025.1 Gillisia sp.
TCGGGCTCAATTATTCTAAAGATTTTACAATAGCAGATGGGTTGGTGAAAACTGACCACGATGAGTTTTTGGAAGTGCTTCCTAAAGATTATCAAAGTAGAATAGTTTCTGCTGAAGATCTTGCAGTAGGGTGGATTGAAACCCGCTCCAAAATGGAAATGGAACTGTATGAAGCCCTTGTTGCGCAAACTCATGCTATAATAGCTGAAGCCTTCAGCAACAAAGTTATTACTCCCGGTGTCACAACAACTGAAGATGTGGTTTGGTGGATGCGTCAAAAGGTAACAGAACTTGGGTTGGAAACCTGGTTCCATCCTACTGTGGACATTCAAAGAAAAGATGAAGCCTTAAAAGATCATATTGAAGCATTTTCTGCCGGATACGAAGAAACGATCATCCAGCCCGGGGATCTTCTGCACTGCGATTTTGGAATAACCTATTTAAGGTTAAATACAGATTGCCAGCAACACGCTTATGTATTAAAACCCGGAGAACGAACTGCTCCTGCTTATCTTCGAAATGCCTTAGAAAAAGGTAACAGGCTACAGGATATACTTACCAGCAATTTTAAAACTGGGGATACCGGGAATGAGATCCTTGCAGCATCTCTTATAGAGGCAAAAGCCGAAGGATTAAAGCCCTCGATTTATACCCATCCCTTAGGTTTATACGGTCATTCTGCGGGGCCAACGATAGGAATGTGGGATTCCCAGGGCGGAGTGCCCGGTTCCGGAGATTATCCACTTTATCCCAATACGGTTTACGCTATTGAACTCAATACTACCGTAGAAATTTTGGAATGGGATAAGGACATAAGGATCATGCTGGAAGAAGCCGGTTTTTGGGGAGAAGATGGATTTAGATACGTGAACGGAAGGCAACAGGAACTATATTGTATTTCTTCGGAATAAAACATAGGAAAATCATATCCCGCGTATAAGGATATTACAATAAATCTGTACTGTAGATCAATATCCCATCTTCATGATATAATCTGCAGAATGTTTTCCCGATCCATAGAAAATAAAGAACAGGGAGATAAACATTACAACTGTAGCCAGAACGAGATTGCCTACATTCATTTCCCCAACAAAATTGATAAGAATTGCTCCAATAAGAATTGGAAGCTGGGCGGCAATTGCGAACCGGGTGAGCAATCCAAAGGCTATCAAAATTCCTCCAACCAGGTGGGCAGACGCTACATAATGTACTGTGATCATAACCCCCGCATATCCCTGAAGCGGAGTAATAAGCTCAACAAGGGTCTGGGTCTGGGAAATGAACTGTATTCCTTTAATGAAGAGAAACACCCCCAAAGCAACCCTTAAAATGTCCAAGGCGTAATAAGTGTGCGCATTGGCCCACTTATTCAATGTTCGGATACTTGCCATAACGCAAAAATTAACAATAATTTACTGATAATTAATGAATTGGGCAATAGCTAAAAACTAAAATGACAGGCTTTTTTTACAGGGCAGTTAGATTAGTTTTAATATAAAATTTATTCTCATCGATTTCTATATCCCCGGGGCGAATCTCTGCCGGTAGTTCCTTCCATTGTGATATGGGATGTAATCTTTGGACCTTACCGTTTACCAGGATATCAACAGGCATTTCGAAATCTTCAACATCGGCTTTCCAGCGATAGGAGGTCTTGCCATTAACTTTTTTAAATTCCAGTTCAGGCAGATTTGCATGTCTCAGGTATTGATCAAAAACCGGTTTAAGATCTACCTCTGTAACATTGTCAAAGAATTGTTCGGTAATTTCCGTCGTTATGATTTGGTGTTTAAAGGCAAGGGTGTAATCTTTTAAAGTTTCCCACCATAACTTATCATCATCGTAAATGCTTCGAATGGTGTTAAGAAGATTAGCACCTTTGGGATACATATCGCCGGAGCCTTTCCTGTTTACTCCATAGTCTCCAATAACAGGGTTTTCATTTCCTATCCCACTTCTTATGCCTTTTAAATATGCCAGGGCCTCATCCTTGCCCCAGCGACATTCAATGTAAACAGCTTCAGAATAAGAGGTGAAACCTTCGTGGATCCACATATCTGCAATATCCCTGGCGGTGATACTGTTTCCATACCACTCGTGACCGGATTCGTGAATAATAATGAAATCCCATTTAAGCCCTATGCCGGTTCCTGAAAGATCTTTTCCAAGATAACCCATCTTGTATTCGTTTCCATAAGCCACAGCACTCTGGTGCTCCATTCCCAGGTAGGGAGTTTCTACCATGGTAAAGCCGTCCTCCACAAAAGGATACTCCCCAAACTTTTCATAGAAACAGTCCATCATTGGTTTTACTTCCTCAAACTGTTCTTTAGCCTTTTCCAGGTTGTATGGCAATACATAATAATCCAGGTCAAGATCACTGTGATCATCTGATTTATAAGTATCAGAAAAATGAACATAGTTTCCAATATTCAGGACTATATTATAATTATTGATAGGATTGGTAACCTTCCAGCTCCAGCGGGTATACCCGTCTCCCAGATCTTTTTCTCCAACGAGTCGGCCATTGGAGACATTCATTAACCCTGTGGGAACCTCGATTTCTGTGAGAACTTCCTCCGGCTCGTCACTTTGATGATCTTTATTAGGGTACCATAAACTAGCTCCCGTGCCCTGAACAGCAACTGCTATCCAATGGTCGCCGTTTTCATCCTTGTTAAAAACGAAGCCGCCATCCCAGGGTGCATTTTTGGCCACCAATGGATTTCCGGAATAAAAGATCTGAATAGAATCCTTTGCACCTTTTTGAACAGGCCGCTCTAAATCAATAAAAACAGCATTGTATTCTCTGTTGTATTCCAGTTGCCTTTTCCTGTGAACAATGGAATCGATCTCCATATTTTCAAAAAGATCTATCTGCATTACCGGTAAATGCTCCTCTGCTTCGAAAGTGATTGTATTGGAACCTGAAATATACCGCTCCTCAGGATTCACTCTAACCTGAAGGTGATACTTCAATACATCAAAAGCTCTTTCAGCTCTTAAAGATCCGCGAAGTGTATCACCCCGGTCATAGCCTTGATTTTCGCCGCCCAGTACCTGGGCCTGGGTTATCAAGCTCCCCGCTAAGAAAAGTAAAAGGAAAATCGAAGTCTGTTTCATAGTTTCTGTATTAATAAAAAATAATCACTAGAGAGCAGGTCAAAGTAATATACGGACAAGTGGTTTAAGGTTGAAAATTTATATCATAATTAAAAAAGGTGCATTTTTCTTTAACTCCTTTTTAAAAAATTAGAAAATACTTTTCCCTCAGTCAACCTTTTTTAAAATGAAAAACTTCTATGTCTGGATTACTCCCAGATTAAAATCCTTGGTAATAGGGGAGTGGTTGGCTGCTTCAATTCCATTGGAGATCCATTTACGGGTGTCCAGGGGATCGATGATAGCATCTGTCCATAGTCTTGCTGCCGCGTAATAAGGAGAGGTCTGGGCGTCATATCTATTTTTTATTTTCTCGAAAACCTCTTTCTCTTTTTCAGCATCTACTTTTTCTCCTTTTTTTGCCATAGAAGCTGTTTCTATCTGCGCAAGTACTTTAGCTGCCTGTGTGCCACCCATCACTGCAAGTTCAGCACTTGGCCAGGCTACGATTAGTCTTGGATCATAAGCTTTCCCACACATAGCATAGTTCCCTGCTCCGTATGAATTTCCAATTATAATGGTAAATTTCGGTACTACAGAATTACTCACTGCACTTACCATTTTCGCCCCATCCTTGATTATCCCTCCGTGTTCGCTCTTGCTACCTACCATAAACCCGGTAACATCCTG
>DATHWA010000304.1:0-1546 GCA_035461025.1 Gillisia sp.
TTCTTGCAGGAGCTCATTTGGAGAGAATTTTTTATGCAGATCCTTTACCATTTCCCTCATACCGTAACCGCTGCCTTCAAGCCGAAATATGACCGGATAAAGTGGCGCAACAATGAAAAGGAATTTGAATTATGGAACACGGGGAAAACAGGCTATCCGCTGGTTGATGCCGGAATGCGGCAACTCAATTCAACCGGATTTATGCACAACCGGGTGCGAATGCTGGTAGCGAGTTTCCTATGTAAACACTTGCTAATAGACTGGAGATGGGGCGAGGCTTATTTTGCTGAAAAACTATTGGACTATGAACTTTCTTCCAATGTGGGGAACTGGCAATGGGCAGCAGGGAGTGGAGTTGATGCAGCACCCTATTTCAGGATCTTTAATCCTACCACCCAGATAAATGATTACGATAGGGACCTTAAGTATATAAAGAAATGGGTTAAGGATTACGGTAATCCCGCATACCCTCAAATGATGGTAGATCACAAGGAGTCCAGGGAAAGGGCTTTACAAGTCTATAAAGAAGCGGTAACCGAATAAAACGTATTATCTTAATTCCCTAAACATTTTTCTAGCCTTTTCAAGGTCTTCAGGGGTATCTATTCCTATTCCTCTAAAATCTGTCTCTACCATTTTAATGCTTTTTCCGTATTCGAGATATCTTATGCATTCAATTTTTTCTGTAGCTTCAAGCTCCAGCATTGGCAAACGGTAAAAATCCATCAGGGCCTGTTTCCTGAAAGCATATACCCCAATGTGTTTGTAATAAGTAACCCCTGTAGTAGTATCGCGCGGATAAGGAACCGGAAATCTGGAAAAATATAATGCAAGATTTTCCTTATTGGTAATAACCTTGACATTATTAGGATTGTTTATTTCCTCCTGGTCATGCATCGGGGTTTTAAGGGAGGCTAGGTCAATTTTACCGTCAACATCATCTTTAAAAACTTCCAGTAATTTAGAAAGGTTTTCTTTATCAATTAGTGGTTCATCTCCCTGAACATTCACCACGATATCGACATCCATATTCTCAACAGCCTCGGCAATACGGTCGCTCCCGCACTCATGCTCTTTATGGCTTTTTAGTGCATGGCCACCAAAATCCTTTATTTCATTAAAAATTATATCACTGTCTGTCACCACATAAACCTCTTCAAAAAGTCCCGTGTTTACCGCTGCTTCATAGGTGCGGCGTATAACAGTTCTTCCATTCAGATCCTGCATAAGTTTCCCGGGAAACCGGGTCGCTTCATATCTTGCGGGGATAACGGCTATTATTTTCAGGGGTCTAGGTAAGGTCATATTATATATTTTGAATGATTAAAAAGGGAACTTAATTTTCAGCAAAAAAATCATCTTTAAAGCCTATAAGATATAATTTTTCCTGCGCCCTGGTAACCGCAGTATAAAGCCATCTAAAATAATCCTTATCTATTCCATTGGGCAGGTAAGGTTGTTCAATAAAAACGGTATTCCATTGACCCCCTTGCGATTTATGACAGGTCATTGCATAGGCGAATTTTATTTGCAGGGCATTGAAATA
>DATHWA010000305.1:0-8561 GCA_035461025.1 Gillisia sp.
ATTCCACGGGTGATCATGATCTGGTTGATAACCTCATCGCTGTTCTTCTCATCTCCTCCAAGCCCAACATTAAGTCCCGGCCACAGGTGCCGGTTCTTAGTATTCTCGCTTTCCCACCAGCCGAGTAATACGGGGAAGCTTTGTGCAGTCTGATTGATCTTCCAGTAAAGCTGCGGAGTGTAATAATCTATCCAACCCTCATTAAGCCACAGTTTGGCATCGGCATACAATTCGTTGTACTGGTCCATCCCTGCAATGGATTCAGGATGCCCGGGACGCCATATGCCAAAAGGGCTAAGGCCAAATTTCACTTTGGGCTTTTCAGCCTTTATTTCACGGTAAAGTCTTTCTATAAAAACATTAACGCTCTCCCTGCGCCAATCGCCACGGGAGAGTTTTCCACCCCCGGCCTGATAGGCTTTCCAGCTCGCATGATCCGGAAAATCCTCATTATTATTATATGATGCATAGGGATAAAAGTAATCATCAAAATGCACTCCATCTATATCATATCTCTGCACTATGTCCATCACCACGTCTATGGAATGGTCCTGAGTGCTTTTTAAGGCAGGGTCCATCCACCAGAAACCGTTTTTTAGTTTCACCACCATTTCCGGATTGGTCTTGATAATGGATTTCTCACTGAGTTCTCCCTTGGTTGTATGTTGCGCACGGTAAGGGTTTAGCCAAACGTGCAATTCAATCCCCCGGTCATGGGCTTCCTTTATCCAGAAATTCAATGGGTCATAATAAGGTTCCGGGGCTTGCCCTTGCTTCCCGGTAAGAAAGTAAGACCAGGGTTCCAGGTCGCTATGGTACAGAGCATCTGCCTGGGGCCTAACCTGAAAAATAACAGCATTGAAATTATTGTTTTTTAAATGATCCAGAAGCTGAATTGCTTCTTTTTGTTGCTCTGCAGTACTCAACCCTGCTTTGCTTGGCCAATTGATGTTGGCCACTGTAGCCACCCAGGCTGCACGAAACTCCTTCATTACAGGAGTCTTGGGTCTTACAACATATTCCTTGATCTCTTCGGGTTCCGGTCCAGGAGGAGGTAACGGGCTTACAGGCGGCACTTCTTCTACTACAACTTCCGGTACTTCCAGAGGTGCATCAGGAAGGGTTTCTTCCTGTTGATTGTCGCCGGTCCTTAGGGAAGAACAGGCGGTGATTACTAATAAACCTGAAGCAAACAGGTATTTTGAAAAAGCTTTTCCGGGCATTGAAGTAGGTTGTTAAATTATGGGTCCGAATATATAAAGAAAAGTCCTTCAGAAATTCCGAAGGACTTTTAAAAGATCAACAATAATAATTACCAACCAGGATTTTGTTCCAAGGTAAATCCCTGGTCTCTGTAAAGTACAATCTGGTCAAGTGGTATAGGGTTAAGATAAACTTTTTCATCCTCAAACACTCTTGGCTCTCCTGCGGGGGCGGGAATTATGTAACCCTGTTCTCCATCTGTAAGTGCAAGATTATTTAAATTGGCTCCCGGATAATCATTGATATCTATCCAGGCTCCAAGGTTAATATCAGGATTATCAAGCATATCTACATAATCCAGCTTTTTCCATCTTCTTAGATCATCCAGCCTGAAACCTTCCATCATTAATTCTGTTCTTCTTTCCCTTCGTATTTCCCATATCATAGCAGGTACGTCCATATCCCTTGTAGGATCGTCATAAACCTGGCCATTTACTGCCGGCTCCCCTCCTATTACCTGTAGGTCCGGAAGATCTACACCCGGCCTGTTTCTTAAAACATTTACAGACATGTCAAGGTCTCCCTGGGTTAGTTCTCCGGCGCCAAGAGTGGCAAGTTCTGCTGCAGCTTCTGCATAATTAATAAGAACCTCCCCATATCTCAAAACAGGTGCATCTGTAGGATTAAGGTTTGAACTACCTTCCGGGAGGTCTGCAATCTCCTCATTTAAAAATTTATGGGTCGCATAACCGGTTGTGGAATAATTTGGATGAACCCCGTTGATCCTTAATTCATCTGAAACAAAAGTCTCATAGATCCTTGGATCCCGGTTTGCCATTACATTTTCAATTCCTCTGTCACCCTGGTATTCAGAAGAAACTCCAATGGGAAGTCCATCTGCTGCAAGGTAGGATTCAATCGCATCCTTGGATGGTCCGGATTGCGGCTCCTTATTATTATAACTGTTAAGTGAGTGTGTAAGCATTCCAAGCTCGTACTCCCTGAATAAAATAACTTCAGGATTTCCGGCAAGGCTAAGGGAATTAAATACCTCCCTGTAATTTCCTAAGGAGAATTCTCCTGAGCGTATAACCTCTCCAGCCGCCCATTTTGCAGCTTCAAGATATTCTGCTGCTTTGGCAGAATTGTTCTCGTGGTATTTTTGCCAGGTTCCTTCAAAGAGGAATACACGAGACATAAATGCAAGTACTACATTACGATCTACCATTAAACCTTCAGAAGCAACATTTTCACGCACATTATCGGCCGCAAATTGAAAATCTTCTAATACTCTGTCCATAACAAAAGTACGTTCATCACGCGACTTGTAAAGTTGATCATTATCAACTTCACTTAGTTCCTCATCAAAGTAAGGTACATCTCCAAACCTGCTTACCAGGCCATGGTATTCAAGACCGCGGAATAATCTTCCAACACCTGTCCAGTGGTCAATTGCCTCCTGGTCCATAGGAACTGTTTGAACACGGTCAATGAAAATATTTGCTTTTCTCACCCAGGCAAAGCTCCATCCCCCGCCGGAGGTTGGTACCTGTTGTATAAAGCGGCTTGGGTTGGATGGCCCAAAATCATCATTAAGTGTTTGGCCGGAGAAAAAGCTTCCCCAGGTAAAGCCGGAACCATAACCTGTAAAATAATTTGGATAAAACCCATAAGCAAATGTTTCTACATTGGCTTCTGTCTTCCAATACAGTTCATCTGTAAACCTATCCTGAGGTGGGGTTTCCAGAAAATCTGACTCACAGCTGAAAAAACCGATCGCCAGTACAATTAGACTTAATATTTTATATTTTTTCATCGTTGCGATTATTTATTATAATGAAAGTTGAACTCCAAAAGATAAGGATCTTCTAAAAGGATAAACACGCCCAAAGGTGGAACTGTCATTCATACCTGCAGTTGTGTAGTCAATTTCCGGATCAATAGGAACATCCAGGTTATCAAATTCAAACAGGTTTTCACCACTTACATAAACCCTGAACCTATCTACAGATAGACGGTTTGTCAAATCTGCCGGGATGGTATAACCCAGGGTGATATTCTTCATTCTAAGATAAGACATATCAAGTAAGTATTTGGTTTGTGGAAGGAAATTCATCGCGTTGTTTGACTGTCCCTGATCGTTTGGCCTTGGGTAAAAAGCTCCCTGATTTTCCGGAGTCCAGTAATCAAGCTGGTGGTCAAACCAACCTTCACCATACCTGAAACCTGGAATAACTACAGGACCATTTGCCCACATTTCACGTTTCCCTACCCCTTGCATGAAAATACTAAGATCAAACCCTTTAAAGTCTGCATTAAATCTAAATGCATATTGATATCTTGGAGTTGAATTTCCAATCCTTTTCATATCTCCTGGGTCATCTACAGTTTGAGAACCAAAATCTATAACTCCATCCCCGTTTAGATCACGATATTTCACGTCACCTGGCCCGTAGAAGAACCATCCGTTTGTTTCAAAGATCTCTTGAGATGGAATCCCATCGGCAAGATTTCCTTCTGCATCAAAATCGGCTTCAGTAAAAAATCTGTCGGTTTCATATCCCCAAATTTCACCAAGGATCTTTCCTTCGTAATTAGAATTGATTCCCATCGTGGTATTTTCATACTTCGTGAGCTTTTCCTGGAAATCGGCAATGTTACCGGAAATACTCATATTTAAACCATTTGCGAATGAATGTCTGTAATTAAGTTCAAATTCCCAACCTCGTGTTTGAAGTTCTCCATAGTTTCTAAGAGGGGAGGTCGTTCCAAAGGTGCTTGGAAGAGTAACCCCCGGGCTATACATATCACTTACAGTTCTCTCATACCAGTCAAAGGACATCCCAAGTCTATTTTCAAAGAATCTGGCATCAAGACCAATATCCAGGGTAGTAACCGTCTCCCAGGTTAGTCCGGTAGGAAGGGCACCGGGAGTACCTACGGTAATCGCATTTTGTCCATTTAACAACCAGTTTGAATTAGTTGGGTTCATAATTCTATATATGCTACTAAGGTTTGCATTCTGGTTTCCAATAGACCCATAGGAAGCTCTTACTTTTAAAAAGGAAAGATAATCCCTGCTAAAGTCCATAAAGTTTTCTTCAGTGATAATATAACCAGCAGAAACAGATGGGAAGAAGCCCCACTTCTTATCTGGAGACAATCTCGAAGAACCATCGTATCTTCCGTTTAATTCAAAAAGAAACTTATCCAAATAGGAGTAGTTTAGCCTTGCAAAAGCACCCAAAGTAGTCCAGTTATCTCTGGCCCCTCCCACAAACATATCTCCGGTTGCAAGATTAATTTCCCCCATATCGGGATCAAGCAAACCTCTTCTTTGTGAATAATGTGACCAAAATTCAAATTCTTCCATATCTCCTCCGGCAATTAGCTTAAAGTTATGGTCGCCAAGGTCTGTTTCATAGGTACCAAAAGCTTTTAAAGTATTCCTATGACTCCAGGAAGAGTTATATTGTGTCCTGTCATAGGCAGGACTGCTGTAAGGCCCATAAGAAAGATCTGCTCCCGTAGCCCAGAAATTATATGCTGAAAGTACCCCACCAGTTTGGTGTTCCTGGTTGTTTATACGGTCATGGGTATAGTCAAAATTGAAGGAAAGTCCCTGCGCCGGCCTGATAGTAGTTCCAAGGTTGATACGAGCATTTGAACTGGTTAATTTATTCATTTTCGCCTGTTCTACTTCTGAAATATGGTTCCTAAAAGGATGGCCCTCGTAAGTCCCATACGGATATTGTGCAGGCCATCTGGTTACATAATACCAGGGGTCATAAGTAGCACTTGAGAACAAAAATGGTGTAGTAGTCGTGGAGGTAGAGTACAAAACACCTGCTCTTGCATCAAACCAATCCGTAATACTTGTATTCACGCTTAGGTTAAGGTTGTTCCTTTCAAAATCATCAGGATTAACTTTTAATACCCCTTGTTGATCCAATCTTCCTAACCCAATATAATAATTGGTGTTTTCACTTCCTCCAGAAACAGAGATATCCTGTTTTTGTTGCGGTGCCCATTGCTCCACGAATTGCTCCCTTGGATCCCAGGATCGGTAAAAGAATAATCTTCCATCGCGAATTTCGAAATCACGACCCATTACCATTTCCGGTCCAAGGTCCTGGCCTCCATACTGCTGTTCCCATTCCCTCATTCTGTCAATTGCAAGGTCATCAACATACATCCCTACAACTCCAAATGATTCCAGGGAAGGAATTCTTCTTCTCACCGCTGCAAAAGCCATCTCTGCACCCTCAGCTGCCGGAGCTACTTGGGGAGTAGTGGTTGGAGTTGCCCAGGAAAAGTTATTGGAATATCTTACAGTAGGATCTGTTCCTCTTTTACCTTTTTTGGTAGTGATAAGGATCACACCCCATGCAGCACGCGCTCCATAGATAGACGTAGAAGCAGCATCTTTTAAAACAGAAATGTCTTCAATATCCTCAGGGTTGATCATTTGTAAATTTGGAACTTCCACGTTATCTACAAGAATTAAAGGCTCTGCTCCCCCTCCTGTACCAAGAGTTCCAACATTTCCTCTAAGCTTAATAGTAGGATTTTCACCAATTTGACCACTAGGTGCAGTAATTGTAAGTCCGGGACTTACCCCCTGTAAACCACGTGCAACGTCTGTTATAGGTCTTGATTCCAGAACTTCTGTATCTATTGTGGAAACCGCTCCGGTTAGGTTAGCTCTTTTCTGGGTACCATACCCCACGAGAACGACCTCATCAAGGCCTTCCATGTCTTCCTCAAGAATTATATTAAAACTGTTTTGGTTGCCAAGCCTTATTTGTTGTTGTGTAAAACCAAGGGAAGAAAAAACCAGGATCGCATCAGGATTATCTGGTGCGGTTAATGAAAATTCTCCATCTATATCTGTAATTGTACCGGTAGAGGTATCCTGAATATATACAGAAACCCCCGGAATAGGCATTCCTGTCTCATCTGTAACCTGTCCGGTTAATGTGCGCTGTTGGGCCATGGCAGGGATGCTGGCACAACAGAGTAAGATTAATAATAATTTTCGTAATTGTTTCTCCATAATTAGGTCTATTTAAAATGGTTTAGGTAGAATGTGTTGAAAAGCACAAGTTGAAAAATTAAAATTGGTTAATATTAGGACTTAAAGATAAAATAATATATTAAAGACCAAGATTTTTAATAATATTTTTTCCTTAATTTAAAAACTTCTTAAATTTTTTTATTGAAGATTATATTTTATAAGCTCTTATTGCTTCTCGCACATTTCCATAGGTCCTAAGAAGTTTCGCGGCTTCTTCTTCCCCTACTCCCAGTTCTTCCATGATCATTTTTGTTCCACGGCCCACCAGTTTTTTATTGCTTAGCTGCATGTCCACCATCTTATTTCCTTTCACCCTTCCAAGCTTTATCATCACAGATGTGGAGATCATATTAAGGACAAGCTTTTGAGCTGTTCCGGATTTCATCCTGGTGCTACCGGTAACGAACTCCGGTCCCACTTCAATTTCTATAGGATATTTGGCGGCCCCGGCCAGGGCTGAATTTTTATTATTTGTAATGCAGCCCGTGATAAGGCCATGTTTTGCAGCATCCTTCAGACCGCCGATAACATAGGGTGTCGTTCCGGATGCTGCAATTCCTATAAGGACATCTTTCTCATTTATATTAAATTCCTGCAGGTCTTTCCAAGCCTGGGTGCTGTTATCTTCAGCATTCTCCACAGCTTTTCTAAGAGCTACATCTCCTCCTGCAATAAGACCAATGACCACGTCCTCACTCACTCCAAATGTTGGAGGACATTCAGAAGCGTCGAGCACTCCCAGTCTTCCACTGGTACCGGCTCCTATGTAAAATAATCTTCCGCCTTTTTCAATTTGCTCCACGATTACATCAACCAAAACCTGAATGGCTGGAATTTCCTTTTCAATAATGTCCGGAACGGTTTTATCTTCCCGGTTCATGTTTCGGAGCAGATCTTCTGTACTCATATGTTCCAAATCGTTATACCTGGAGCTTCTTTCTGTTGAAGGTTTGTTTTGATCTTCCATATTACTTTATAGAGAGGTATTTGCATTTTTGCCAGGTAAGAACCCTTTAAAAACACCCATTCTTTTTATGTTAGTATTCTCATTCCACCCAAGCTCTGCTGCCGGATAATAGTTTATACCCATCCCAGTTAGCCTTTCCTCATGCTTTTTGAGACGTGAGATAAATTCTTCATAATCCTTTGAAGTATTCTCACTCCAAGCGAGTTCTGCCACTGCAATAGTCCGCGGCCAGAACCTGTTGTCCATGGCCTCATCTGTATGGACAAACTCTGTCCATACAGGGGCTTCCAGTCCAAGTACATTCTCATTTTCACTAGAAAAGTTATAAACCTCCTCAAGTGTTACTCCACTTTTCTTACACCAGTTATTGGTTTCCTCCTGCCCCGGAATATTGGCATGGTCAAAGTAAAAGCTGCTACAAATTGACTCTATTACCTTCACATCAACTACACTTTCCACCTTACCGTGCCACTGCTGACTAATTAAGGAACTACTTACCGGAGCTTTAGTCACCTCTTCCCAACCTATGCTGATTTTGCCGGTTTGTCTTACAATAGAATCTGCCTTTACTACAAATGTCTCGTACAGGTCGTCTTCAATTTCATCACCTCCTATATGTATCCAGGGGCCTGTAGTCATGGCTGCCATTTCCCCAATAACATCGGCAACAAAATCATATATTTCAGGTTTTGTAAGACAAAGTTTGCTCCACCCAACTTTAGTACCGGAGAACAATTCCGGAGGGGTGGCCATTCTGGGTTCGATATTGGAATATTCATCACAATTCAATTCGGGATAGGCCAGCAATGCAGAATAAATATGTCCGGGCATATCAATTTCCGGGATGATTATAATATTTCTTGCAGCTGCATAAGTTTGTAATTCCAGATATTCATCCTGGGTAAGGTAACCTGATCTCCCCCCCTCCACTGCTCCCTTTGAACCCTGGTTAGTAAGTTCCGGTTTGCTTTTAATTTCTATTCTCCAACCCTGGTCATCTGTGAGATGAAGATGCAGGCGGTTCATTTTGTAAAGCGCCATTCTGTCTACATGATCTTTTAGATACTGCAGGTCAAAAAAGCTTCTTGAAATGTCTACCATAGTCCCCCGCCAGCTATACCGGGGCACATCTTTGATATAAAGTTGTGGTAATTCTATACCATTTGATACTGAAACTGAAGATTCCAGGGATGCCGGGAGAATTTGTCTTAGAGTTTGAATCCCATAAAATAGACCTGCACTTGTGGCCGCTTGTAAAAACAAACCTTCATTTTTTATTTCCAGTATATATCCTTCTTCTCCCAGGCTGGATTT
>DATHWA010000306.1:0-1963 GCA_035461025.1 Gillisia sp.
AGGGAAGATATTTAAAATACAATGGAGAAGATGCACCTATTAAAACCAATATTTATCCGGTGCCAAATCTTAAAAATCCATTTTTAGGGGTTCATTATACTATTACATCAAAGAATGATATTAAAATAGGCCCTACGGCAATGCCGGCATTTTGGCGCGAGAATTACACTGGAACTCAAAATTTTAGACTGAAAGAATTTCTGCAAATTATTTACTACGAATTCAAGCTGTTTGTTTTTAATTCTTTCAACTTTCGGGAGTTGGCATTTATTGAAATGAAGAAATACAATAAAAATTATTTTTCAAACCTGGCAGGGCGTTTATCGTCAAACTGCAATACAGAAAAATTTGATGAATGGCTACCGTCTGGCATAAGGGCTCAGTTGTTAAACAAGAATACCCTTGAGTTGGAAATGGACTTCATTGTTGAAGGGGATAAGAATTCTCTTCATCTTCTCAATGCTGTTTCCCCTGCTTTTACGTGTAGTTTTTCTTTAGCCAGGTTTCTTGTGAACCAAAAGATTAATTAAGGATGCAATCTGTGGTTTAATATCACCTATAGATGATCAGAAGGGGTGTCTAAATATTTACTGTAAGATACTTTCGCAGTAAGAAATCCTACTACCCCCATATTATAAAATTTCTAAACCAATAAGCTCTACGATATGTATAAATCTGCTTTTAAAGAGAAAATTTCTTTTCTGGATCTAAAAGGACAACATCAGCAAATTAAGTCGGAAGTATTCCAGGCTTTTGAGAAAGTTTATGAAAGCACTTCTTTTTCCGGTGGTGCTGCTGTGCAGGATTTTGAAATCAATTTTGCACAATTTTGCAAAGTTAAATATGCTGTAGGAGTAAATAATGGCACTTCAGCATTACATCTGGCCATGTTAGCTCTTGGGATTGGACCGGGTGATGAGGTTCTTGTGCCTGCTAATACCTTTATAGCCACTGCATGGGCGGTTACTTATACTGGAGCAAAACCGGTGTTTGTAGACTGTACTTCAGACACGTGGGAAATTGACGCAACTCAAATTGAAAAAGGTATTACTAGCAGGACTAAAGCCGTGGTGGGTGTCCATTTATACGGACAGCCTTTTGATGTTGATTTAGTATCAAAAATATGCCGTGAACATTCGCTGTTTCTGTTAGAAGATGCTGCACAAGCACAGGGGGCCAGATATAAAGATGAACCTGTTGGAGGTTTTGGAGAAATGGCATGCTTTAGCTTTTATCCCGGGAAAAATTTGGGAGCTTGCGGAGAAGCGGGGGGGATTACTACAAATAATGAAACCTATTATACTCATTTGTTAAGCCTTAGAAATCATGGATGTACAGTTCGGTATTTTCACGATGAGGTAGGATACAATATGCGAATGGGGGGGCTCGAGGGAGCATCTTTAAATGTAAAACTAAAATATCTGCCGGAATGGAATAACCGCAGGAAAGAAATTGCCAACCGCTATGCCACAGAAATAAAGAATCCTAAGATAAAAAAACAGTTTCAGCCAGAATGGTCAGATTCGGTTTATCATCTCTTTGTTGTAACTACTGAAGATAGGAATAATTTTTCTTCCTATTTATCCAACAATGGTATTTTCCCCGGTCTACATTATCCTGTACCCTGTCATTTGCAAAAGGCATATTCTCATTTAGGATATAAGGAAGGAGACTTTCCCAATAGCGAATATTTGGCTACTCATTGTCTTTCATTACCAATGTATGCAGAACTAAATGATGAAGCAGTAGATTATGTCATTGAAGTTTTAAATGCCTATTAAAAATATGAAAAAGCTGGTGATATTTCCTTTTAATGGAAATGGAAGGGAAGCTTTAGATTGCATCAACACTAATGAATATGAATTTTTGGGATTTGTTGAAGATGATGTGGAAAAAGTATCCAGTCAATACAAAATTTTTAGGCGGGATTTTATTGAAAAATATTCAGAAATCTTTGTGCTTG
>DATHWA010000307.1:0-1890 GCA_035461025.1 Gillisia sp.
GAATTTCCTTTATTCTCAAGGCAATATTACAAAGGATTATAACCTGTTGATAATTAACCTACTGAACTCCTCAAAAACCTGATTTTTAATCGTATATTGATGTTGTATTTAAATCATTAGACCAGGATGACACAAGGATTCCTGGAGATTTAAATGCTGTAAAGCAAGTTCTTTACATAAGTTTTTATCTTCTATAGAACGTTATTTTGCATCGCAAAAGTAGTTTGAAAGATAAAAACTCCTTTGATAATTTTTGAAAGCGTTTGTGGACAAAATTTATCAAGTGAAATAACGCACGCGGTAAGTTGTGGTAATTGACTTAAATAGATTTTTTAAGATCCGGCGGTAAAGCGTTATTTCGTAAGAAGCCATTTCAATATACAAGGTATGTTGAAATGGCTTTTCTATTTTAATATGTTCAGGTTCAATGCACCCTCTGCACTTTAACCCCTGTAAACTATGATAAAATCTGCAAAAACCTTATCTTCGCAGGAATGAGTATTTAGATTCTTAGATACTCATTTATCATTTATTAAATCAACAGAATTTCCAGAATTTTTTTGAGATTTCTCATTTTCACCCATTGGAAATTCCTAAAACTACAATTTTGAATATGACACAGAAATCCAAGATCTTTTATACAAAGACAGATGAAGCCCCGATGTTGGCAACTTTCTCCTTCTTACCTATTGTAAGAAGTTTTACAGCCACCTCTAATATTGAGATAGAACCTGCAGATATTTCACTTGCCGCAAGAATACTTGCTGCTTTCAAGGACAGCCTCCCGCAAGATCAACAGGTTCCGGACGCTTTGAGCCAACTTGGAGAACTTGTAAACAAACCGGAAGCTAATATTATTAAACTTCCCAATATAAGCGCTTCTGAGCCTCAACTGGAAGCGGCCGTAAAGGAATTGAAAGCAAAAGGATATAAACTACCAGATTACCCTTCAGAACCTAAGACAGACGAGGATAAAGAGATCAAAAGAAAATACGATCAGGTTAAAGGGAGTGCTGTTAATCCTGTACTTAGAGAAGGAAATTCAGACAGGAGAGCCCCACGGGCAGTAAAAAACTATGCAAAGGCAAATCCGCATAGAATGGGCGAATGGAGCAAGGATTCCAAAACACATGTTGCCACTATGCAGGATGGAGATTTCTATTCCAATGAGCGTTCTGTAACAATAGAATCTGCAGGGACATTGAAAATCCAGCTTGAAGAAGGAGGAGGGAAAACTACAGTGCTTAAAGAGAATCTTAAAGTGCAACAAGGCGAGATCATTGACGCCACGGTGATGAGCAAAAAAGCCCTGCTTAGCTTCTTAGAGGAGCAGGTAAAAGACGCCAAAGAAAAAGGTGTTTTATTTTCTCTTCACATGAAGGCCACGATGATGAAAGTTTCAGATCCCATTATATTTGGACATGCTGTGAGGGTTTATTTCAAGGAACTTTTTGAAAATCACAAGGAGGCACTGGAAAAAGCAGGTGTGAATGTAAACAGTGGTCTAGGTGATCTAATTAATTCCCTTGACAGTCTTGACGCAGACTTACGAACTAAAGTGGAGCAGGATCTTAAAAAAGGTTTTGAGAACGGGCCGGATCTTGCCATGGTAGATTCAGATAAAGGAATTACCAATCTTCATGTTCCCAGTGATGTGATCATTGATGCCTCTATGCCGGCGATGATACGTACCTCCGGGCAGATGTGGAATAAGGATGGAGAACAGCAGGACACAAAAGCCGTGATCCCCGATAGCAGCTATGCAGGACTGTACCAGGCTACTATAGATTTTTGCAGAAAGAATGGTGCTTTTGACCCTACTACAATGGGAACGGTTCCAAACGTAGGCTTAATGGCCCAGAAAGCAGAAGAATATGGTTCTCACGATAA
>DATHWA010000308.1:0-2638 GCA_035461025.1 Gillisia sp.
AAAGAAAAATCGTCTTTCTAAGAAACCTCACAGGTTAAAAAAAACTGTGAGGTTTGTTCGTACTTCATTAGCAAACAGATACTAAGGACAATCCCGAAAGCGAGAAAGACCTTTACCGGCAACAATGATTTGAGATCTTAAAATAAAGTCTTACTCACCTGCACCCCTGCAGCAAAATTAGGAGATGCTACAGTGGTAAAGTCGGCTCCTAACAGCAGGTTAACATTCAGGAGGCTCTGATAAACATTAAGGTCCATGTAGGTAGAAAGTATATCACTCCTTAACTGTCCGCCGCCTTTGGCGCCGTAATTCTTACGGTAACTTGCAAGTAGCCTGTAAGGCATATTTAGAACACCTGTTCCCGAAATCCCAACATGGTGTGCTGCAACGATATTATTTATAACCCTGAACCTGTCCTCATCCAAAAAGATAAAAGGAACTCCCAGGATTCTGTTTTCATAGGTCCAGCCGGAGCGGTACAGGTGATTGTTGAAGTAATTATCTGCCCCATCAGTTCCACTACTAGTGCGGCTCTGGTGTTTGGTATAAAAAAATTCATACATAAATGAATCTACCCATTTCCCAGGTTGTTGGTCTGTTATAAAAATCCCATATCTTCCATCGGGAGTGTTACCCAATCTTTGTCCGCTGCCATCTTCAAAGATATGATTATAGATAACCTCGATATTATAATTTTGCAGTGAGGTCTTCACCCCTGCGACATAGCTTCCCAAATGGTTTCCAAGGGCATTGACTTCCTGCTCATCAATAAAATCATCTGACTCTCCTCCTAAACCACTAGCAGTAAAAACCTTTAAGTAATCATCAAACCCTGAAGGTAATTTCCCGTGATCCGGCGATGTTCCTGCCCACTGTGCAAAATGCTCCAGACCAACGGTAAACTGAAAATTAGGAACTTTATTCCATACCAGATGAAAACTTTTATGATGCACTCGCGTATCCATAACATACCTTTCATCATCTGTAAAAAACTCCTCAAGGCTGGCCTGGAAACCAAGACCCGCATCTTTCCAGAACATAATTGGCCTGGTAGTACTTAAACTTATCCCCGGGAGCGGCCTTGCATTTAGAGACCAGACAATATTTTCATTCGTCGCGCTTAAACCCCGATAGAGATCTGCACGTTGTTTTCTTCCCACGTGGATTGCAAGCCAGGAATTCTCAAAGCCCAGAAAAGCCTCATCCAGCTGTAGATCATCAATATATCCATCCTGATATAAAGCCCCCACCCCTAGAGTAAATCGGGCATTCTCTGTAATATTATAAGATGCGAACCCACCAAGGAGAGCAGAAACATTGGAAAGTTCATTCATCCTTCCCCTTTGATTGCTATGCATCCAGAAGGGTGATTCTTCTCCTGAAAAAGCGATACCTTTACCTGTAAAGTTGCCCGAAAATTGCACCTGGGAAAAAGCTGAAGTAAAAAGAAAAAGGAAAAATAGAGGGAGTAGGGTTATTCTCATGGAGGCAAATTTGATTCGGGGCAAAAATATTATTTAATGATAATACTTATTTTTTTAAACTTGCTTATTTTCTGCTCGTTTTAATCATTGACAGAAAGAAACATTTTTTTCGGACGTGTTAAAATTATATAAATTTACAATACAAAAAAGCTTATGCTGAGCATTTTTCAGAAAAAGATATACTTAAAAGATCTGTTGGAGGGTCTGCCGGATATTCATAATCACCTGTTACCCGGAATTGATGATGGGGCCGGCACAATTGAGGATTCCCTGGAGCTGTTAAAGAAGATGAAACACCTGGGGTATAACAGTTTTATTTGCACCCCTCACATAATGAACGATTATTATCCTAATACCCCTGAAACAATAAATTCTGCACTGGCAAAATTGCAGGAGGCCATTAAAGATGATCCTGAACTAAAAACGTGCAGGACCAAAGCAGCAGCCGAATATATGATGGATCAGAGTTTTATGGATCTGCTGGACAAAGAGAAAATGCTTCCATTAACAGATAAATACCTGCTGGTGGAAATGTCTTATTTCCAGGCCCCAATTAATCTTAAGGAGATCCTGTTCAAAATACAAACTCAAGGGTACAGGCCGGTGCTGGCACATCCTGAAAGATATGCCTTCTATCATGGCAAAGACCTTCAAAAATATGAGGAATTAAAGAATCGCGGATGTTTGATGCAGCTTAATGCCCTCTCCCTTTCCACTCATTATGGCTCTAATATGCAATACACGGCCTTTAAACTTCTGGAAGCCGGGATGATAGATTTTATAGGTAGTGATACCCACAGAATGCAACACCTTGAAAAACTGGAGGCAATAAAGCTCAGTAAGAAACAAGCTGCGCAGCTCAAACCGGTGATAGAAAAGACGAAAGAGCAATTTGAATTCTAGCTTCCCTTTTTAAACAGCCTTTTCCATTTCGGTTCCTTGTCTACCCCGTAGCCATATCCGTAACCATAGGAATATCCATATTTCGCTCCGTATGAGAATTTTGAATAATCCACATCATTGAGGATAATGGCAAGTCCTTTTAATTTACCTTGTTGTTTAAGATCCTTTGGAAAATCGAGTAACTTTTTATCGGTAAAGCCGGCGCGGGTTACATATAAAGTTGTATCCGATAACGGACTTATCAATAGGGT
>DATHWA010000309.1:0-11413 GCA_035461025.1 Gillisia sp.
CATAATCCTGTTGCTAAATAGAATAAGTTTGTTATTCCCCAACTCTATATGAAAATATTTGTAAGGCATATTATTGTTGCGCTTGTCTTGTTGTTATCAATGAGTTACTACTCCTATGGCCAAGGAAACAAAGGGAGTCACGAAAGTCCCTGTGATCCGGGATGGGTAAGGTGTAGGGGTGCTAGTGTTTGTATTCCTGCCAGGCAATGTGGGGTTGGACCTCCGCCTCCTGGTCTTGTTGTTCCCATAGATACAAATCTTGGCTTTCTTCTTGCTGCAGGTCTTGGGTTGGGTATTTATTTTTTAGTTTCCGCCGGGAAAAATGAGCAGATTGCTGATTAAAATTTTGCTTTCCTGCTCTTTTCAACTGTACTCAATCTAATTTTCTTTTCTTTTATTCGTCATTTTAAATAATAGTGGTCTATTAATGAGTTTTTTACGATTAAAATCAGCAGCGAATTAACTCCTTGTGTGATCTCTTTACATGTAGTATATTTCCCTCAAATTATTTAAAGTTTGAGGAAAAAAATCATTTGGTCGATACTTTTATGCTTTTTGCCGATGATATTTATGGCCCAGGAGCATCATCTTCCCCTGCCCAGAATGGAAGATAACAAAAACCCTGTAGTTCCACCCGGACTGGTCGTCCCCATTGATTCAAATATTTCCCTACTGGCTGCAGCCGGAGTATTACTGGGAGTTTATTATTTAAGAATTAAAAAATAACTTAGGAAAGCTCGGCCAACCGCTTTACATATTTCCCTATAACATCAAATTCAAGGTTCACGTTGTCCCCTTCTTTGAGAAATTTAAAGGTAGTATTGTTATAGGTGTATGGAATAATAGCGACGCTAAATTGGTTCTTCTGAGAATTCACTACCGTTAGGCTTACTCCGTTTACGGTAATAGATCCTTTCTCAATAGTAATATTACTTAGACCTGGGTCATATTCAAAAGTAAAGACCCAGCTTCCGTTTTCTTCTATGATACTTTTACAAATTGCAGTCTGGTCCACATGGCCTTGCACAATATGGCCATCCAGACGGGCTCCTAGTTTCATTCCCCGCTCCAAATTAATAGCCTGGCCAGTTTCCAACTTTCCCAAATTTGTTTTATCGAGAGTTTCTTTGATCGCAGTCACGGTATAAGATGAATCATCTACCCTTATAACAGTAAGACAAACCCCGTTGTGGGCAACACTTTGATCAATTTTGAGCTCAGGAGCCATTGTAGCTGCCACTGTGATGTGGAGATTGCCATTCTCCTTTGACATTTCAATTACTTCTCCTAGCTCTTCAACAATTCCGGTAAACATGGTCGTAGATTATTCTTACATTTGTGAGGTAAAAATAGAAATAAAAAAGGGGATAAATTATGAAGTCTGCTCAAAAGATAAAACTGGGAATAAGTATAGGGGATCTTAATGGAATTGGAGGAGAAATTGTTCTAAAGACTTTTGATGATTCCCGAATGCTGGATTTTTGCACCCCCGTGATCTTTGCATCTGTTAAAACCCTTAGTTTTCTTAAAAAGCATTTTGATCTCGGTATCAACATTCACGGTGTGGATGATGTTTCACAGGTAATAGAAGGAAAGATTAATGTAGTAAATGTTTGGAAGGAGAATGTGAGTATTAATTTTGGAGAAGAAGATCCTGCTATTGGAAAGTATGCTTTCCGTTCCCTTGAGGCAGCGACAAAAGCTTTAAAGAATGATGACATAGATGTCCTGGTGACAGCTCCAATTAATAAGAATACTATACAGAGTGAAGATTTCAATTTTCCCGGACATACAGATTATTTGGCCAGGGAACTGGAAGGTGACAGTCTTATGTTCATGATAACAGATAACCTTAAGGTAGGGCTGCTAACAGATCATGTTGCGCTTAAAGATATTGCTGAAGTTATCACTCCGCAGCTTATTGAAAAGAAAATTGATATTATCTACAGGACCCTTCAGCAGGATTTCAGAATTTCAAAGCCTAAGATCGCGGTGCTGGGGATTAATCCGCATAGCGGGGATAACGGGCTTATAGGTAAGGAAGATGAGACTATATTAAAGCCAACCCTTCAGAAAATAAAAGATAAAGGGAAACTAGTATTTGGACCCTTTGCAGCCGATAGTTTCTTTGGCTCCAAAAACCATGAGAATTTTGATGCCATCATAGCTTCATATCACGATCAGGGTCTTATTCCTTTTAAAACTCTTTCTTTTGGTGAAGGTGTAAATTACACCGCAGGGTTAAAAAAGGTGAGAACATCGCCGGATCATGGCACTGCCTTTGAGATTGCAGGTAAAAATATTGCCAATATAAACAGCTTTAAAGAAGCGGTTTTTAAAGCAATTGAGATCTACAAGACCAGGAAAGAGTATAAAAAACTTACCAAAAATCCCCTAAGAAAACAGGGGAAAAAGATATAAACAAAAAATTGTTTATAAGGAAGTTGTAATTCATTATATTTTATATCTTTGCACCTGCCTTTCTGAGAAGGGCATATGCATGAAAAAGAAGATGTTATGAGGAAATTAGCAGCGTTTACAATTCCTTTTGTGGGATTGAAACAAGGCAGCCACGGGTTTGATTACCAGGTGGATAAAGAGTTCTTTGAGCATTTTGAATATGAGGATTTCAATGATGCAGATGTGAAGGTGAAGTTGGTTCTTGAAAAGAAACCAACAATGCTTGAACTTACTTTTACAGCGTCAGGAGTTGTAAATGTGAATTGTGACCTTACCAATGAGCCTTACGATCAACCTGTAGAGGGAGATTTAAGACTGGTTGTAAAGTTTGGAGACGAACTAAATGAGGATAACGAGGAGCTGCTCATATTACCACATGGGGAATATCAATTAAATGTAGCTCAATACATTTATGAATTGATCGTTCTCTCTGTTCCTTTTAAAAGGGTACACCCGGGAGTATTGGATGGGAGCCTGGAATCTGAAGTGCTTGAAAAACTGGAAGAACTTAGCCCAAAAGAGGCTGGGGAAATAAATGAGAAGGAAAACGAGGAAGATATAGACCCTCGCTGGAATAAATTAAAAAACTTATTAAACGATAAATAATACGTAGCAATGGCACATCCTAAGAGAAAGACCTCGAAAACCAGAAGAGATAAAAGAAGAACGCATTATAAAGCTTCTGTTCCACAAATCGCCACAGATCCTACTACAGGAGAAGCGCATTTGTATCACAGGGCTCACTGGCATGAAGGTAAACTTTATTACCGCGGGCAGGTTCTAATAGACAATACAGAAGAAGTAGAAGCTTAATTAAAAAAGAGCTTGGCATTCATACAAACTCTCACCTCGTGGGAGTTTTTTGTTTTTAGTTGAATAAGTCCTAAAAAGGCCTTAATTTGCACGCCGGTTCGGGGAAATTTTAGTACTTTCCTTGCAATGCAAGCTGCTTTTTTCAGACCCAGGTGGCTTTAAATTAGATTTTTATGAGTAAAAACACAGCAGCCATTACCGCTGTAGGTGCTTATGTCCCTGAAGATATATTGACCAACCAGATGCTGGAAAAAATGGTCGATACCAATGACGAATGGATAACATCACGCACCGGAATTAAAGAACGCCGCATCCTAAAAGATCCTGAAAAAGGAACTTCCTATATGGCCATTAAGGCCGCCGAAAATTTACTGGAAAAATCTGGTGTAGACCCTACAGAAATCGATTTAGTTCTATTGGCGACAGTTTCGCCAGATCTTCCTGTTGCAGCAACTGCTGTTTATGTAGCTACAAAAATTGGTGCCACAAATGCATTTGCATATGATTTGCAGGCAGCCTGTTCCGGCTTTCTATACGGAATGTCTACCGCCGCAGCATACATAGAGGCCGGTCGATACAAAAAGGTATTACTAATAGGGGCAGATAAAATGTCATCTATTATTGATTATACAGACAGGACTACCTGCATTATTTTTGGAGATGGCGCAGGAGCTGTTCTCTTTGAGCCTAACTATGAAGGTTTAGGGTTACAGGATGAATATTTACGAAGCGACGGGATAGGAAGACATTCCCTAAAAATAGAAGCCGGTGGTTCCCTAATGCCCCCATCTGACATTACAGTGGCCCAAAAAATGCATTTTGTGCAACAGGATGGAAAGACGGTATTTAAGTTCGCCGTTTCCAATATGGCTGAGGTTAGTGAGCTCATTATGAAAAGGAACAACCTTACCAATAATGATGTTAACTGGCTTGTCGCGCACCAGGCAAACAAGAGGATTGTACGTGCCACAGCTAATAGAATGAAGCTGGAGGATGAGAAGGTGCTCATGAATATTGAGCGTTACGGAAATACAACTTCTGCCACCCTCCCTTTATTGCTAAGTGATTTTGAGGAGAAATTTAAAAAAGGAGATAATATAGTTTTTGCCACATTTGGAGGTGGATTCACTTGGGGATCTATCTATCTTAAATGGGCTTACAATTCTTAATAAACCAACACCCTAATATTATGGATTTAAAAGAAATTCAGAATTTAATAAAGTTTGTAGCAAAGTCCGGAGCCAGCGAGGTGAAGCTGGAGATGGATGATGTGAAGATCACTATCAAAACAGGAGGAGAAGACAGAGAGCCTACCTATATCCAGCAGGTTCCTATGCAGCAACAAATGCCACAGCAGCAAATGCAACAACAGCAACAACATTCTACTCCTGTGCAGGAAGCTCCTACTTCCGGCGGAAAACAGGAACCGGCTGCAGAGGATGATTCTAAGTACGTTACAGTAAAATCCCCAATAATTGGAACTTTTTACCGTAAGCCTTCACCAGATAAGCCTGTTTTTGTAGAGGTAGGAGATACAATCAAAGAGGGAGATGTACTGTGTGTTATTGAAGCGATGAAACTTTTTAACGAGATAGAAAGTGAAGTTTCCGGAACGATCGTAAAAGTAATAGTAGATGATTCTTCCCCGGTAGAATTTGACCAGCCACTATTTTTAGTAGATCCGTCTTAAAAACTTTCTTTTCTTCAGGAAAATTAATTGTTACCGCTCAGTAGAAAATATACAGGTATATGTTTAAAAAAATATTAATTGCCAATAGAGGGGAAATCGCTCTGCGTGTCATACGTACTTGTAGGGAGATGGGTATTAAGACAGTTGCAGTTTATTCTACTGCAGATGCCGATAGCCTTCACGTAAGGTTTGCAGATGAAGCCGTGTGTATTGGCCCTCCTCCAAGTAATCTATCCTATTTAAAGATCTCCAATATTATAGCAGCTGCAGAGATTACCAATGCAGATGCCATCCATCCCGGTTATGGTTTCTTATCTGAAAATGCCAAATTTTCCAAGATCTGCCAGGAACACAATATTAAATTTATTGGTGCCAGTCCGGATATGATTGATAAAATGGGAGATAAAGCTTCTGCCAGGGCTACTATGATGGCTGCAGGAGTACCTTGTATCCCCGGAAGTGACGGGATATTAAAAGATTATGACGAATGCCTTTCCACAGCTAAAGGAATGGGCTTCCCCGTTATGCTTAAAGCTACTGCGGGAGGTGGAGGAAAAGGAATGCGAGCTGTACACGAGGAAAAAGACCTTCGTGCTGCATGGGATTCTGCCCGGCAGGAAGCAGGAGCAGCCTTTGGGAATGACGGGATGTACATGGAAAAACTTATCCTCGAGCCAAGGCATATAGAAATACAGGTGGTTGGGGATAGCACGGGCAAAGCCTGTCACTTAAGTGAAAGGGATTGCTCTATCCAGCGTCGTCACCAGAAACTTACAGAAGAAACCCCATCTCCGTTTATGACAGATAAACTGAGAAAACAAATGGGAGAAGCAGCCGTGAAAGCTGCAGAATTTATAAAATATGAAGGTGCGGGAACAGTAGAATTTTTGGTGGACAAACACCGTAATTTTTACTTTATGGAAATGAATACCCGTATCCAGGTTGAGCATCCAATTACTGAGCAGGTAATAGATTATGACCTTATACGGGAACAAATCCTTGTTGCGGCAGGAGTGCCAATTTCCGGAAAGAATTATTTTCCACAACTACATTCCATAGAATGCCGAATCAATGCTGAAGACCCTTATAACAACTTCAGACCTTCACCGGGTAAGATCACCAATCTACACGCACCTGGAGGTCATGGGGTACGTATTGATACCCATGTTTATAGTGGTTATTCAATCCCACCTAATTACGATTCTATGATCGCGAAATTGATCACCACGGCCCAGACCAGGGAAGAGGCTATCAATAAAATGAAGCGCGCTCTGGATGAATTCGTCATCGAAGGGATAAAAACAACCATCCCTTTCCACAGGCAGTTAATGGATCATCCGGATTATATTGACGGAAACTATACCACCAAGTTCATGGAAAGCTGGAAAATGGATGCTATTAAGGAGGAATAAGATCATTTAAATAATAATAGAAGAACCCGAAGGAAATATCTTTCGGGTTTTTTATTTCTATAGACGCTCCAGGGCCGGAAAATATTAGGCTGTTGAACTTTGTACTATCCTGAATTTATGTAATTTCATAAAAATTTAAATAAATGAGCTTTTCATACTGGGAGCGCCAAAGCTGGTTCTCTAATGTAGATTTTACCATAGTAGGCAGCGGAATTGTAGGCTTAAATGCGGCACTGGACCTAAAGGAACGTTTTCCATCCTCCAATGTACTGGTTCTGGAACGCGGGTTGCTACCCAATGGCGCCAGCACCAAAAATGCAGGCTTCGCATGTTTTGGAAGTATTTCTGAGATCCTGGAAGATCTAAATTATCATAGCGAGGAAGAGGTAATTGAGCTGGTTAAAAAGCGTATTAAGGGACTGGAGCTGTTGCGAAAGAACCTTGGAGATAAGACTATAGGTTATGAAGCACATGGAGGATATGAATTATTTACGACTGAAGATGAGCAGCTGTATGAAGAATGTCTCGACGGAATAGGCTATGTGAATAAACTTCTTCAATCAATTTTTTCTGAACCGGTATTTTCTGAAAGAGAGAATATTTTCAATTTTAAAAACATAAAGAAAAAACTTGTCTACAGTGCTTTTGAAGGCCAAATAAATACAGGTAGAATGATGACAGCCCTGCTCCAAAAAGTGCAGACTGCGGGGGTTAAAATCCTAAATAATGTTACGGTAAAAGAATTTTCAGAAAACAATAAAGATGTAGAAGTGATTACTAATGAATTCACATTCACCACAGGAAAACTTCTTATAGCCAATAACGGATTTGCCTCCCAGCTTGGAATCATGGAGGTGAAGCCGGCCCGGGCCCAGGTGCTTATTACCAAACCTATCAAAGATTTGCACATAAAAGGAACCTTTCATCTTGAAAAAGGTTTTTATTATTTCAGGAATATTGATGACAGGATCCTTTTAGGAGGGGGACGAAATCTGGATCTTAAAGCAGAGGAGACCACAGAAATGGAACTTACTGCTTTAATTCAGGATAAACTCGATGATTTGCTGAAGAATACTATTCTTCCTAAAACTGAATTTGAAATCGATCACCGCTGGACCGGGATCATGGGAGTGGGGAACACGAAAAAGCCTATAGTGAAACAAACGGCTGAAAATATTTATTGCGGGGTTAGGCTTGGTGGAATGGGCGTGGCCATTGGCAGTCTTGTGGGGAAAGAGCTGGGAGGATTAGTGAAATAGACTATCTTATATACGGTATTATAAATTGGGAGGAGGTATCCTATCCATTTTAAACAGACTTCTTTAAAAACAATGAATGAAAAGATTCTTTAAATTCTTACTTAAACTTGTATTGTGGTTCTTTGCATTCACCATTCTTATGGTGGTGTTGTTTAAATGGGTGCCTGTGCCTCTTACTCCTTTAATGGCAATAAGGTATTTTGAAAATCCGGAAGAGGATATTCAGCACCACTGGGTCCCTTTTGAAGAGATTTCCAATAATCTCAAATTGGCGGTGATTGGCAGTGAGGATCAAAATTTTCCATATCACAATGGATTTGATGTAGGGGCTATAGAAAAGGCGATGGAAGATAATAAGCAGGGTAAGAGGGTTCGTGGTGCAAGTAGCATTTCCCAGCAAACTGCCAAGAACGTTTTCCTCTGGCCCCAACGCAGCTGGATACGTAAGGGCTTCGAAGTCTATTTTACTTTTCTCATTGAGAATATTTGGGGGAAGAAACGAATCTTAGAAGTTTACCTTAATAGCATTGAAATGGGCAAGGGAGTTTACGGAGCAGAAGCCGCTTCCCAATACTGGTTTAAAAAATCGGCATCCCAACTCTCTACTTATGAGGCGGCTGCCATAGCTGCTATCCTCCCGAATCCACGTCAATACCGTGCTAATCCTGCCAGCAGTTATATTGAAGGAAGAAAGGCCTGGATCGTAAGGCAAATGAATAATATGGGACCTATAAGGTTAAACGAGCCCCGGAAGGAATGAAAGAAATTAAAAAAATCCTTATAGCAGCCTGTATAGATTATGTAGAGGCACGAATAAGCAGGTTTAATGCGACAATGAAGGAGTTGGAAGAAGCACTTAAGCCGGAGAGCCGCAGTTGCATGGGAGATAAATATGAGACCAGCAGGGCAATGCTTCACCTTGAGTTTGAAAAAGTATCCGGGCAGGTGGAACAATTCAATAATCTTCGAAAAACTGCCAGCCTAATCGAGAGGCAACCTGTGTTGGAAAGAGTGGGATTTGGAAGTGCGGTTAAAACAACGGGAGCCAATTATTTTATTGCTATTCCTGCCGGGGAGATTAATGTAGAAGGTGAAAGTTATTTTGCAGTGGGAATCCATTCCCCGGTTGCCATTCAACTTATAGGCAAAGAGGTGGGAGAGAATTTCAGTATCAACGGTAACACAATGGGTGTAACAGAGATATTTTAGTGGTTAGGATTTTTACTTTTTTAACCGGGATGCAATAATTTCTTCAGTTGCATTGACAAGGATCTCCGTGTTTGTGTCAATGGCAATATGGTGATCCAGGAAAACGATCTGTCCGTTCAATTTAGCTTTTATAAGAAAGTCCTTTCCCTTAAAAAAGCTTTCAACTACCGTGGCTTGTGCTCCGGAAACATTAGAAACCTCCAGTTCATGTGGATAAAGAAGTATTCTTTTCCTGCTTTCTTCTGAAGGTCTCAGCATCCTCAGCTCTATTTCATTTATATCGCCAAACAGGGAGGCTACATACTTATTCGGCGGATTCCTATAAAGCTCGTCCGGAGAGGCTTCAGCATAGATCTTTCCATCTTTGAGCACCATTGTTCTATCTGCAAAAGAAAGTGCATCTGTGCTATCGTGAGTGGCAGTTATACAGGTAATATTGTTCTGTTTAAGATAACCATAGATCTTCCTGCGCAAATTGTTTTTTCTGAAGTGGTCAATATGGCTGAATGGTTCATCAAGCAGTAGGATCTCCGGTTCGTGGGCAAGGGCACGTGCCAGGGCCACCCTTTGTTGCTGCCCTCCACTCAAATGTTTGGCTTTTACAGTAGCAAGTTCGGTCATCTCTACTACATCCAGAAGTTCCTTTATTCGCAGCTTCTTTTTACGCGGGTACATGTTGCTAAGATATTTACCCACATTCTCTGTAACCGTAAGCGGTGGCATAAGATCAAAATCCTGCGCAAGATATTTAATAAATGGCTCGCCGGGCACCAGGTTAAAATTGGGACCTAAAAGCTCTGTTTCTCCCCAAAAGATCTTTCCGTGAGTATGATGGTATCCATAAATAAGCTGTAGTAAAGTGCTCTTTCCACATCCGCTTTCCCCAATAACCGATAGTTGTTTCCCTTTTTCAAGTTTGAAACTTATATTCCGCAGAATAGGCTTTTTGTCATAGGCGAAGGAGACTTTTTTTAGCTGGAGCATATAGTAGAAATCGGGTATTGTAAATTTACAAAGAATATAGGAGGCGGACCCCTTCTTTATTGAATCTCCTGTGAAATTTAAAATTAAAAAGGATTTAGATTTTATAAAGGGAAAAGTTTTTTCCTTTTAAAACTAATTAAAGTGGGTTTGAGACAAACTCTCACAAAATTATCCTGCATTAGTAAGGTATTTATAGCCACGAATGCACGAATAGTTTCTTTAAAATCTTCTTTGAGAAGAAGATTTTAAATGATCCTTTCTATGACGTGAGGTTTGAATCTTTTTTTACTCATCTCCTCCGGTGATTTTATCCCGTTGCAATTAAAAATTATTCGTGCATTAGTGGCAGATATTTATCCACGAATGCACGAACATTTTTTTTTAATTAGGAGGATTCAAAATCATTATATAAAAAAAAGATCCCCCGGGTCGCCGGGGGATCTTTTGTCAAAATTATAAAAGCTGTTCTTAACCTTTTATTTTCTTATTAGTATTCTCAGGTAATACTTCATATCCCATATTGTATAGAGTAAATGCAAAGATATCTGCATACTCATCTATGATCATTGATGTAGGTTTTCCTGCACCATGACCAGCTTTGGTCTCGATTCTAATAAGGGTTGGATTTGTTCCGGCCTGCTTCTCCTGCAATTCAGCAGCAAATTTGAATGAGTGAGCGGGTACAACTCGATCATCATGATCTCCCGTTGTCACCATAGTCGCAGGATATTCCACGCCTTCTTTTACGTTATGCACAGGTGAATAACCTTTAAGGTATTCAAACATTTCCTGGTTATCCTCTGCTGTACCATAATCGTAAGCCCATCCTGCACCTGCGGTGAAAGTATGGTACCTCAACATATCCATTACCCCTACTGCAGGCAAGGCCACTTTCATAAGGTCTGGACGCTGGGTCATTGTAGCTCCTACCAGAAGCCCACCGTTGGAACCACCTCGAATTGCAAGGTATTCGCTGGAAGTATAATCGTTCTCGATCAAATACTCTGCTGCAGCTATAAAGTCATCAAATACGTTTTGCTTGTTAAGCTTTGTTCCGGCATCATGCCAGGTCTTTCCGTATTCTCCACCTCCACGCAGGTTTGGCACCGCATAAATTCCTCCCTGTTCCATCCAAACTGCATTTGCAGTGCTAAAGGAAGGAGTTAGGCTTATGTTGAACCCACCATATGCATAAAGCAGGGTAGGATTCTTTCCGTTTAACTCAATACCTTTTTTGTGGGTTATGATCATTGGAACTTTGGTTCCGTCCTTAGAAGTATAAAATACCTGTGTGCTTTCGTAGTCCTCCGGATTGAAATCTATGGCGGGCTTGTTATAAAGTTCAGATGTTCCGGCTTCTATATCATATTTATAAATTGTTCCTGGAGTAACGTAGTTGGTGAAGGAATAATAAAGTACATTTTCCTCTTTTTTAGCTCCAAAACCTCCTGCAGTTCCTACTCCGGGTAATTCTATTTCTCTTACCAGTTCTCCATTATAGTCATACTGCTTTACCTGAGATACAGCGTCAACCATATACTTCGCAAAAATGTAGCCACCACCGGTTGAAGGACTAAGTACATTTT
>DATHWA010000310.1:0-3248 GCA_035461025.1 Gillisia sp.
CAACCCCTTAGTATATCGGGAAGATACAACAGTGAAACAGACAGCTTAAATATAAACGGGGATGTACCGCGTATGCGCTACCTGGATTATAGAATTGTTAACGGAAATATTAATGTGGAGACCAGAGAAGATGCACTGGCATATGAGTTAATTATTGATGATGTGGAAAGTCCACAGCTCCAATTATTCCACACAGAAATTAGCGGGGAAGTTCGCGATAATACAGTCACTTACACTTTGCAGATTGATGATTCCAAGGGGGAACCGCATTACAGGATAGCCGGGGATTTGGAAACACGTGAAGGTAGTAGCAGGGTGTCTTTGGAAATTGATGATCTACTGCTTAATTATGATAATTGGAAAATTCCTGAAGACAATAGCATAACATTTGGTCCAAATGGCGTAATGGCGACCAATTTTGATCTTAGTCACGACAATAATGCCATACGTATTAATTCCCAAACCCAGGATCCAAATGCACCCATGGATATTGTTTTTGACAATTTTAGAATAGAGACCATTAGCGCCATGATCTCCAAGGATACCCTTCTGGCAGGAGGAACTATAAACGGAGATGTAGTTTTAAATGATCTCTCTGGAGCCCCTCAATTTACATCAGAGCTCACCGTAGAGAATTTTACCTTTAAAAGGGATACCGTTGGAAACCTTCAAATTGAGGTTGATAATCAAACTGCAAATTCTCTGCAAGCCAGTGTAACCTTAACGGGGCAGGGTAATGACATGAACATTAACGGTGTCTATGATACAACAGAGGGAGGCCTGGATTTTAATATTGATATAACCCAATTACACATTGAAAGTGTACAGGGATTCTCTATGGGGAATATTTCAGACGGGGAAGGATATGTTTCGGGTAATCTTAGGTTGGAAGGAACGGCAGCTGAACCTTTGATCACTGGTGACCTGGATTTTAATGATGTAGGTTTTATAGTAACAACCCTGGATAGTTATTTTCAGAATATAAATGACCGAATTTCATTTACTTCAGAAGGAATAAGTTTTGATCAGTTCACCATTGAAGATGAGGATAATAACGAGCTGGTAATAAACGGAAGGCTTCAAACCACAGATTATACCTCCTATGGGTTCGACCTTACCGTGAATGCTACAGATTTTCGGGCTATTAGTTCTACGGCAGAGGATAATGAATTCTATTACGGGGACCTGGTACTGGATACCCGTCTAACAATTGGAGGAGATATTGACAACCCGGTTGTGCGGGGAGATATTAAGATCAAAGAAGGAACAGATTTAAGTGTGGTCTTACCCCAGGAAGATCCTTCTATTGCAGACAGGGAAGGCGTTGTTGAATTTGTAGACGAGACCAGTATGAGGCTTGCAGAGATGAGGGATATGGAAGAAACTTTAAATACCTCCCCCCTGGTAGGAATGAATGTTTCAGTAAATATAGATGTAGATAAAGAAGCAGAACTTACCCTTGTAATTGATGAAGGAAATGGTGATTTTTTAAACCTCCAGGGAGAAGCTCAATTGACGGCGGGTATAGATCCTTCCGGAAGGACAAATCTTACGGGTAGATATGAATTTACCGAGGGCGCTTATGAGATGTCTTTTAATTTTATAAGACGGCGATTTGATATACAACCCGGAAGTTATATCCAGTGGACAGGAGAACCTACAAGTGCCAATATAAATATTACAGCCATCTACGAAACCGAAACCGCCCCAATTGACCTTTTAGGCAATCAGCTCGCTAATCTTTCGCAGGGTGCACGAAATACTTACAAACAGGACCTTCCTTTCCAAACCCATTTGATCATGACCGGGGAGTTACTGGAACCGGTACTTAGTTTTGATATTATCCTTCCGGACAGGAATTTTAATGTTTCCAGTGACATAGTTAATAATTCCAGGGCAAAACTCGCCCAACTGCGGCAACAACCTTCAGAATTAAATAAACAGGTTTTTGCTCTGTTATTATTGAATCGGTTTATTGGAGAAAATCCTTTTGCAAGTGAGGCCGGAGGCACCAGTGCAGAAAGTCTTGCACGCCAGAGTGTGAGCAAGATCCTTTCACAGCAACTTAATGATCTCGCAGGTGACCTAATTGGAGGCGTACAACTTGATTTTGATCTGGAATCTACAGATGATTATACCACCGGCCAGCGGGAACAACGAACAGATCTTAATGTGGGGGTTTCCAAATCTTTGCTGGATGAACGCTTGACCGTTACTATTGGAAGCAGCTTTGGACTGGAAGGTCCGCAACAATCCAACCAGCAGGCAAATAATATAGCAGGGGATGTTGCAGTAGATTATCAGCTCTCAAAAGATGGGCGTTACAGGTTAAGGGCGTATAGAAAAAACCAATACCAGGTTGCGCTGCAGGGCCAGATCATTGAAACCGGACTTGCATTTATTATTACTATGGACTACAATCATTTTATGGAAATCTTCGGCAAGGACCCGAATGAGGAATAGAAAAACTGAACTATGTACAAGAAGAACCTTTTTTTGATCCTAAGTATAATGCTGCTATATGGTTGTGGGAATGTGAAGTATCTTGATGATAATGAAAGGTTATATGTTGGTGGGGAGGTAGAGGTTGAAGGAGAAGATATTTCCGGCAGTCACCAGAAGGCGCTGGAAGAAAGTATGGAAAGTCTTTTAAGGCCCCAGCCCAATACTAGCTTTTTAGGATTAAGGCCCGGGCTTTGGTTCTATAATATTGGCGGTGGTGAGGATGCGAAGGGAATTGGCCGCTGGATTAGAGATAACCTGGGACAGCCACCTGTACTCTTTAGCGAAGTGGATCTGGATTATAATGCAGATCTTATCCAGGGATATGCCGAAAACAAAGGCTTTTTCAATGCCAGGTCAATACCGGATTCTACTGAAAAAAATAAAAAGGTTACCGCAGAATACACTGTTGTTCTTGGCAACCAATATCTTATCAAGGAATTAAGCTTTCCCACAGACTCTATTCCCATTACCAAAGATATAAAAGAGACTGAAGAAAAATCTTTGCTGAAAGTTGGAGAACCCTATGATCTTGATGTAATTAGAAATGAACGCATAAGAATAGATGCCACCCTGAAAGAACAAGGATACTATTTCTTTAATCCGGATTATCTACTTGCCCGGGTAGACAGTACCGCTGGAGACAAGGAAGTTACTCTGGACCTGGTCCTTAAGGACATTACACCTACCAGGGCAAAGGAACAATACACCATCAACAAAATCTACATATACCCAAATCATTCTCT
>DATHWA010000311.1:0-2624 GCA_035461025.1 Gillisia sp.
TAATGGACATAGGAGCAAAAGCTTCTGCTATATTCTCCTCTCCTGCCCGTATAGAATTGATCTTTGAATTGAAACCTGAGGGTAAAACCATCACTTCATCTCCCACTCTAAAAATGCCACTGGCTATCCTTCCCGCATACCCTCGGTAATCTATAAACCCCTCTCTTTGAGGTCTAAGAACGGTTTGAACCGGGAATCGCGCATCGATCTTATTGATATCACTGCTAATGTGAATTGTTTCAAGGGTGTTTAAAAGGGTGCCACCCTGATACCACTTCATATTTTGCGATGAAATGACTACGTTATCCCCTAATAAAGCACTTATAGGAATAAAGCGCACATCTTTTACAAGAAGTTTGGAAGAGAATTCTTCGAATTGGTTTACGATTTTATTAAAAGACTCTTCAGAAAATTGCACAAGGTCCATCTTGTTAATACACACAATTAGGTGAGGAATGTTAAGCAATGAGGCAATTAAAGAGTGTCTCCTGGTTTGCTCTACTACCCCGTGACGTGCATCAATAAGAATAATAGCTGCATTGGCGGTGGAAGCCCCAGTTACCATGTTACGAGTGTATTGTATATGACCGGGGGTATCTGCAATGATAAATTTCCTCTTTGGAGTTGTAAAGTATCTGTAAGCTACATCTATGGTTATCCCCTGCTCCCTTTCATCCCTTAGGCCATCTGTAAAAAGGGCCAGATCTACACCTTCGTGCCCCTTTTTGATACTGGTAGCTGTGACTGCAGCCAACTGATCTTCAAAGATCGATTTAGAATCGTACAGCAGTCTTCCTATTAATGTGCTCTTTCCGTCGTCAACACTACCTGCGGTTGTAAATCTTAATAATTGATTATTTTCAAGTTCCATTTAAATATTATATTGGCCTCGGCCTGTATTCCTGTAACCTATTATGAATTTTAAATTCCCGGATCTTCTGGTGGCCGGGTTTTTAAGCCTACTCAATTTTAAAAATAACCTTGTTTCTTCCTGTCCTCCATCGCAGTCTCAGATCTTTTATCGTCTGATCTATCCCCCCGCTCGGTTTTTCTCATAGCGGCTACTTCCAAAACGATTTTTTCCAGGGTATTAGCATCAGATTCTATTCCTCCTGTTATGGTGATATCTCCTAATGTTCTAAAACGGATCTTCTTATTTACTACCTGCTCATGAGCTTCCAGTCTAAGAAATTGGGACATAGGAATCCAGGAGTTGCTCCTGTAAACCACTTCTCTTTCGTGAGCATAGTAGAGAGAAGGGATGCTAATTTTTTCTCTTCTTATATAATTCCAAACATCCATTTCGGTCCAGTTACTTATAGGAAAAGCACGAAAATGTTCTCCTTCAAAGTGTTTTCCATTCAAATGATTCCACAATTCCGGACGCTGGTTCTTCGGATCCCATTGCCCAAAATCATCCCTATGAGAAAAAATACGTTCCTTTGCCCGGGCTTTTTCCTCATCCCTACGACCGCCACCAATGGCACAATCAACTTTATTAATATTGATTGCATCCAACAATGGAGTGATTTGAAGAGCATTTCGGGTAGCATTCTTTCCTTTTTCCTCTGTCACCCTCCCCTGGTCAATTGAGTCTTGAACAGAAACTACAATGAGCTTTACACCCAGTTTCTTTACTAGATCATCCCGGAAATGAATGGTTTCCGGAAAATTATGACCGGTATCTATATGCATTAAGGGGAAGGGTATCCTGGCAGGGAAAAATGCTTTCCTTGCCAGATGTGTAACTAATATAGAATCCTTACCTCCTGAAAAGAGAATCACCGGGTTCTCGAATTGTGCCCACACCTCCCTAAGAATGTATATGGCTTCAGATTCAAGTTCATCAAGGTAATTCAGGAAATATTTCATGTTCTTAAAAATTTATCTTGGGCAATATATGCATTAGAATCTTTTGCACTAATTCTTTTATATCTTCTTCTTCCGTATTTAATATGACATCTGAATTTTCAGGAATTTCAAAAGGTGAAGATATGCCTGTGAAATCTTTAATCTCTCCCTCGCGAGCTTTTTTATATAAACCTTTTACATCTCTTCTTTCACATTCCTCAAGGGTAGTTTTAACGAATACTTCTACAAATTTTTCCTCTCCAACAATTCTTTTTATCATTTCCCTCTGAGATTCCAAAGGGGTAATAAAAGCAGAAAGAACCACCGTCCCCGAATCCAGAAATAATTTTGCTACTTCAGCAATGCGCCTTAAATTTTCCGTTCTGTCTTCCTCAGTGAATCCTAAATTTTTATTTAGCCCCCCACGAATGTTATCACCATCAAGAGTGTAAGTTTGAATACCCATTAGGTATAATTCCTTTTCGACATGGTTGGCAATGGTAGATTTCCCCGATCCCGAAAGTCCGGTGAACCACACAACTAAAGGATTATGTCCCTTTAATTTACTGCGAAGTTCACGGGTTACATAGTAATCCTGAGGAATATTATTATTCATCAATTAATGTATTTGAAGAGGTTTTTCTATGGTTTAAACCATAATTGGATTTGTACCAGGTCTTTTCATGTAAATAATATAGAACCATCTTAGTTATGACTTCTAACAACCCTACTTTAACCCCTATCATTGCATCACCGGAAATGACCCAGGCAAG
>DATHWA010000312.1:0-1935 GCA_035461025.1 Gillisia sp.
ATTGAAGCATTCTTCCCGCTATAATACTTCTGTCAAAATCTTTGATTAATCTTTTAGAACCTTCCTGGTTTTCCTTGTATTTCTCTTTACCGGTAATTCTTACAACAGCTTCGAAAAAGGAATTCTGGTCTTCAGGCCTAAAACAAACCCCCGCATTATAATTCTCGATAATTCCCTTGGTTTCTCCTTCCAGACCGAGCAAGATTGGTTTCTCCATAGCCGCAGCTTCGAAAATCTTGGAAGGAATTACTGTTAAGAAGGTGTCGCTTTTAATTAAATTTACCAGGGCGGCATCCATTAGGCTCAGGTAACTCACAATTTCCTTTTTCCCGATAGAATCCACAAAAACTGCATTTTTCAAATTTAAATTTTCAGCTTGTTTTAATAGATTCTTTTTCTCTGCCCCATCACCAATAAAAAGAAATACAATATCAGGATGGGAAATTTCAAGGGGTTTAATGGAATCCAGAATAAAACTTAATCCGTGCGCCATTCCGTGAGTACCTATATATGCAAAAACAAATTTATTTTTTAAACCAAGGCTGGACTCCAGTTTAGCATCTTTGGATTGCGGAATAAATAATTCCAGATTTGCCCCATTTTTAAAAACAGAGATTTTATTTTCATCAATCCCTTTTTCAATTATTTTCTTTTTAAAAGTATCGGTTACTACTACGATATAATCTGCCGATTTATACATGCTCTTTTCCAGCCATTCAAAAAACCTGATCGCCAGGTTTCGTTTCATTGCGCCAACGGCCATTATAGATTCCGGCCATAGATCACGGACTTCAAAAATCCATTTTTTTCTTTTAAAAATAGAAAGGGCCCAGCCTGAAAGTGCTGTGAAAAATTGAGGCGAAGTAGCAACAATGAGATCTGTTTTTACGAATAAACCTGCAAGAAATGAAGTAACAGCAAAACTTATATAATCTAAAATACGCTTTAAAAAACCCTCGTTTGCGGTGATGTAACTCCAAACCCTGATTACTTTTATCCCATCAATAATTTCTGTTTGGTACAACTTATTTTTATAGCCTTCATAAACCTTTCCCTTCGGAAAATTGGGCGCACAGGTAATAACGGTAACTTCAACCCCGCTTCTCACCCATTCCCTGCAATGTTCATAGGTCCTGTTTGCGGGTGCGTTTACTTCCGGTGGAAAGTTATCGGTTAGAAATAGTAGTTTCATTAAGTTTTTATAAATTTTTTCACGTAGCGGGCGTAAATGGCTTGTGGATGAGGCTGCTTTAATAGATTGTTTTACGAAGCGGGGGCAAAGGTCCCACGGTGTACGCTGCGGTTATTTAGTTGCGGCCTCCGCGTGAAATTCCAGGGTGGCTTTATTCTTAAAAGTGTATTCAATTTTTTTAGCTGCCTTGAGCTTATTAAAACCTTCAGCCAATTTGTAACCAACCAATTCAATTTGATCTACTCCTGAAATTTCAATTTTCAATTCCTTATTTATAATAAGGGAACTTCCATCAATTACTATTTCAGTATCAGGATGAAAATGTAAATGTCCTTTTGCTTCGTAAGGATTGTTGGCAGCTGATTCAATTATATCCTCAATTCGGAAATTACCGTTTGGTAAAGTGAATTTTCTGAAATGTGTTATCCCCAGGTTTTTATATCCATTATGCTTAGCCCGAACTTCCACAGATGTGTCAGTTAAAATTTCCACTTCTGCCCTTCCTGCAACCCTAAAACCTCCCCAGACTGCCGAAGAATTCTGATCGTTAATGCTAAGGGTATTGTGAGAGCTTGTAGATCGCTCTAATTGCCTTCTTTCATTCTTTTCGTAGGTAGAAATACCGGTATCTACAATTACAGGTTTGTTTTTATAGTTTAGAAGAAATTGCAGACTATCCGCATGTGAATGGCCAGGTTGATATTTTGGGGCGATCTGTCCGACATCTATTAAAATTTCCAACT
>DATHWA010000313.1:0-4657 GCA_035461025.1 Gillisia sp.
GAACCGCCTGGCCAGAAGCTCCCTTCAACAAATTATCAATTACACTTGTAATCAACAGCTTATCTCCAAATTTTTGCAATTTCAACAGGCATTTATTGGTATTCACCACTTGTTTTAAATGCAGATCTTCCTCTACTACATGTGTAAAAGCAGCATCCTTATAATATTTGTGAAATATGGAACCTGCCTCTTCCAGGCTACCCTTAAACTTGGTATAAGAAGTAGCATGTATCCCCCTGGAGAAATTTCCTCGGTTTGGGATTAAATTTATTTCAGAATTAAAATTTTTCTGAAGTAAACCAATACTTTGCCCCAGTTCATTCAAATGTTGGTGTTCAAAAGCTTTATAGGCTGAAAAATTATTATCCCTCCACGTGAAGTGCGTAGTTTCTGAAAGTGAGGTACCAGCCCCGGTTGCACCGGTTACTGCATTGATATGAACTTCATCAATCAGTAAATTTTCTGCTGCAAGCGGTAAAATTGCAAGACTGATTGCGGTAGCGAAACATCCGGGATTCGCGATAAAACTGGCTGACTTTATTTCTTCCTTATAAAATTCAGGTAAACCGTAAACAAAAGAATGATCCGGGGCTTTCATCCTGTAGTCTGTGCTTAGATCAACGATTTTTGTCTTTCCAGAAAAAAGATTTTCAGCAAGAAATTTTATAGAATTTCCGTGTCCTAAACAAAGGAAGACAACATCAACATCTTTATTTATCTCTCCACTGAACTTTAAATCGGTTTCTCCCAGGAGATCCTGATGCACCTGTGCAACCGGTCTTCCCGGCTGGGAGGTACTGTAAATAAAATCAAGCTCTACTTCAGGATGTCTAAGTAGAATCCTGATTAATTCTCCCGCTGTATAACCGGCGCCGCCTATAATTCCTGCTTTGATCATTGTTCCTGTTTTACGTGTTGGTAAATCTTCCCTGCATTGGAAAGGATCTTTATAAAGCCCTTGGCATCATTTGCCGTCCAGGCGTTGTTCTCCTCCCCGTATTTCCCAAATCCGGAGTTCATAAGGTCATTCCTGGACTCAATTCCATTCAGCACAAATCTGTATGGATGAAGGCTCACGAATACAGTTCCTGATACCTGCTCCTGCGAACTCTCTAAAAAGGCTTCCATATTTCTCATCACAGGGTCCAGATATTGCCCTTCATGCAAATGAGTTCCATACCAGTTGGCTAAATAATCTTTATGCTGAAGTTGCCATTTGCTTAAAGTATGCTTTTCGAGTAAATGATGAGCTTTTATAGTAATTAAAGCAGCAGCAGCTTCAAATCCAACCCTGCCTTTAATTCCTATAATGGTATCTCCCACGTGAATATCCCGTCCAATGGCATATAATGATGCGATCTTTTCCAGGGCCTCGATATTTTTTTCAGGAGCATTCGTCTCGCCGTTTAAAGCGGTAAATTCTCCTTTTGTAAATGTGAGGCTTATTTCCCTAGGCTCGGTTTCCTTTAATTGTGACGGATAAGCTGTTTCCGGTAGCGGTTTATCTGATGTAAGAGTCTCTGCACCACCTACGCTTGTGCCCCACAGACCCTTATTGACGGAGTACTTTGCTTTCTCCCAGTTCATTTCCACTCCGTTTGCCTCCAAGTAATCGATCTCTTCCTGTCTGGTGAGCTTTTTGTCCCTTATAGGAGTTATAATCTGGATTTCCGGTGCAAGTATCTGGAAGATCATATCAAAACGTACCTGGTCATTTCCTGCTCCGGTGCTCCCGTGGGCGATGTAACCCGCTCCAATCTTCCTGGCATAATTCACGATCTCTATGGCCTGGATGATCCTTTCTGCACTTACAGAGAGCGGGTAGGTGTTATTTTTCAGAACATTTCCAAATATCAGATACTTGACAACTTTGCTGTAAAAAGTGGATACCGCATTGATGTTTTTATAGGAGGTAGCACCAATTTTCCTGGCATTATCCCCTATTTTTTCGATCTCTTCAGCTGTAAATCCGCCGGTATTTACACTTACTGCGTGAACTTCAAAATTCTCTTCCTTAGATAAATATTTCGCGCAGTAGGAAGTGTCCAAACCGCCGCTATATGCTATTACTAATTTTTCCATTTGTTTTGTTTTAATCTTAAATAAGCCGCAGGCCGATTATTCGTGATTTTTCAACGGTGGCTTTTCTTTCTTATTGAATAAAGAATTCTTTATTCCTTTTAACCTGGTAAAGGCTTTCTCATTGAACTTCGGTTTTTCTTTGAGTTTCTCCTTTTTCACGGGATCATATAACATCCCTGTACACAGGCACATTTTACGCTCGGTACGGGTGAGGATGTCAAAATTCTTACAGGTTTGGCAACCTTTCCAAAAGCTCTCATCATCTGTGAGCTCAGAAAAAGTAACCGGCTCATAGCCCAGTTCGTAATTGATCTTCATTACGGCAAGCCCGGTAGTTATTCCAAATATTTTGGAATTGGGATACTTTTTTCTCGAGTGTTCAAAAACTGCTTTTTTAATCTCTTTAGCAAGCCCCCTGTTCCGGTAATCCGGATGCACAATTAATCCTGAGTTAGCGACAAACTTCTCATGACTCCACACTTCGATATAACAAAAACCTGCAAACCTGTCACCGTCAAGGGCGATGATGGCATTATTGTTTTCCATTTTTGTGAGAATATACTCCGGGGTACGACGAGCGATCCCAGTGCCGCGAACTTTCGCAGATTCTTCAATGGTGTCACAAATTACCTCAGCGTAATTTGCATGTGTTTTGTTAGCAATGATAATCTTCATCAGCTAAAAAAATTAAGGTTAAAAAAAAAGAAATTGTTGGTTTTGAGAGAAGAACCGGACTCACCTGGGTTCCATAGAATAGTAGCGCACTTACGTGCGACGGTAATGCCTGCGCATTGGAGATATATCAGTAATAATACTGAAATATAATTTATTAAATATGTTGGTAATGTGTTTCAAGATTAAAAGATCAAATATTAATTAAGGCAAATACGGAGGTAGAATATCCTTACCGGCGGATAAAAATCCGGCGGCGGAAAACGGGCCTTATTATTTGAGCTAGTAAAATCACGGTGTAAAAGTAAAGAAAAATTTAAGCCCTCAAAGATTTTTTATAGAAACTTTAAAATTTAACACTCTCAATTTCTGATAATTAACTAAGTGCCAGCTAAATTCGCTGCCTATAAGTAAGACGAATGTTATTGAAATCAAACATAGTATCATAAGTATGGTTCAATTCAAACGAAAGCAGGTACCCCAATTCCAGAGAACGCCTGTCACTAAGGAAATAGGTTATTCCTGCATACTGTCTATAAGTGTTGAAAAGCTCACGGAGTCTTGCATTCAGCATAATTTCTGAACTGGAATTAAGATCCAGGTGCCCGCGCTTTTCATCCTTATTTATAACTGTATAAGCTACTGCTACTTCGTATCTGCTTCGAAAACTAAAATTAAAAGAATTATCCCTGTATTCATTCACGACGCCATTTGTGTTCCTAATGGTATCCTGAGTGAATCTTTGCTCGAGACGTAAACGGTGATTAAAGTTCCAGCGATTGGCACCGTGTTCCATATTTACTTCCTGGTGAGGCCTTATCTCCGGCTGAGTTAAATCTGTAAGCTGACTATAGAGCAGGGAATAAGTCATCCCGGAACCAAATGAAAGCCAGGAGTTTTGCTGAAAAACTAGAGTAAATCTACCCAGTGTCTGGAATTGTCGATGAGGAATAATATACCGGCGATTGTCTATTTCCAGGTCCAGCTGCACTTTTTCATTTAACCCTACTTCAAGATAAGCTCTTGTCCAGTAAGTGAATTTCTTGTCTACTACCCGATCCTGACCTTTAACCTGGATAAAATTAACCAGAAAAAAGATCAGGATGAGATTGTATCTTTTCACTCAAGGCTTCTTTTTAAAGGGAAGTCTACTTCTTCCTCTTCAGGGAATAAAGATCTTTACGTCTGTCTTTTAGGTTCCGTACACTTCCAAATGCATGAAGTTCTTTCAGCAGGTCCAGGTCTATATCTACCAGCAATGTGCTTTCAGTATTAGGGGTAGCTTCAGCTTTTATTCCGTTTACAGGAAATGAGAAATCCGAAGGGGTGAAAACCGCACTTTGAGCATATTGGATATCCATATTATTCACCTTAGGCAAATTCCCGACAGAGCCCGCAATGGCCACGTAACATTCATTTTCTACAGCTCTTGACTGCGCACATATTTTAACCCTGGAATAACCATTCTGTGTGTCTGTCATGAAAGGCACAAAAAGGATATTCATTCCCTCTTCTGCTAATAATCTTGGGAGTTCCGGAAATTCCACATCGTAGCAAATAAGAACGCCTATTTTTCCGCAATCTGTATCGTAAGTTTGAAGTATAGTTCCACCTTTCATTCCCCAGGCAGATTCTTCAGCAGGAGTTATATGTAATTTTTCATATTTCTCATAACTACCATCCCTTCGGCATAAATAACCCACATTATGCATATGCTCACCGACTACCTGAGGCATACTACCGGTGATTATATTGATATTGTAGTTTATGGCAAATTCGCGAAAGGTTTCAAGCAGTCTTTCAGTATAGGTAGATAGCCCGCGAATTGCTTCAGCTTCATTCATATGGTTAAACTGGGCCATTAGCGGCGCGTTGAACAACTCTGGGAAAAGTATGAAGTCAC
>DATHWA010000314.1:0-4774 GCA_035461025.1 Gillisia sp.
CCAGCATTCCCACCGCACCAATATAGATAAGGGGTTTTCTACCAAACCTGTCTACCGTTGCCATTGCAACGAAGGTGAATACCAAATTGATCCCGGCCAGAAGAACCTGCTGCTGCAGAACATCTTCCTGACCAAATCCAAGGGCCTGCTCAAAAATATCGGCTCCGTAATACAACACGGCATTAATACCGGTGAATTGCTGTAGGATGGAAAGCACAGTACCAATTACAATAATGCTGAAGACACCTTTTGCGAAAATGTTGAGTTTATTCTTTTCCTTGTCGCGGGCTATGGACTTTTCTATTTCCTTTATCTCATAATCTGCAACCTCTTTCCCGTGGATCCTGGTGAGAACTTTGTATGCTTCAGAATTAAGGCCTTTAATTGCCAGCCACCTTGGGCTTTTAGGCACAAAAAACAACAGCACAAGAAATAGGGTGCTTGGAATAAGTTCAGACCACAGCATATATCTCCATCCAAATTGCACATTCTCAGCCTCTGTAGCGCTGCTGCCTATGAAATAGGTAACCAGGAATACCACAAAAAATCCAATTACAATAGCTAGCTGATAGTAACTTACCAGCGTCCCGCGGATCTTCGCAGGGGCGATCTCTGCAATATATGTAGGGGCATTCATAGATGCTATACCTATTCCCAGACCTCCAAGCAATCTAAAAACTACCAGCAGGGAAACAGATTCAGGTAAAAATGACGGCAAACCGGAACCCCAGGCTGAAAGGGAAAATAATACAGCAGAAATTATAAGCGAATACTTCCTTCCTATAGCTGTACTTAACGGCCCGGCTACAACAGCGCCTGCAAAACAACCCAGCAGTGCACTACCCACTACCCAACCCTTCATTCCCGGGTCAAGATCGAAATACTGACTGAAATAATACTGTGCACCATTGATAACCCCGGTATCATATCCAAACAACAAGCCCCCAAGAGCAGAAACAATGGTGATAAGAATTAAATATGTTTTATTTTTCATAGGAAGGAATTATGAGAGGCCTAAAACTAATTAAAATTTTTGGCAAAAAGCTACTCCCGCGTCACTTTGATATAATCTACATAAAATTTTACCGGAAAAATGCTGTCATCCACCTCCGGACCACCAAAATTACCCCCTACGGCCATATTTATGAGAAAATAGAACGGGTGCCTGAAAGGATAATGCTCCTCATCATAAACCTTTGGAGTGAAGGTATAAACGTGTTCCCCGTCAATATAATACTGAATGTCATCCTTGGTCCATACTGTCTTAAAAGTATGATACCCTTCTTCAATATCTTCTATATATGTTTTCTTTGAGTTTTCTGTATCTCCATGACTGGCGGGAGTATGCAAAGAGGAATAGATTGTATGCGGTTCCCGGCCAACATATTCCATAAGGTCTATTTCCCCGGAAGCAGGCCATCCTACTTCTCCAATATTTGTTCCCAGCATCCATACCGCCGGCCAGATTCCGTGACCCTGTGGCAGTTTTAGCCGGGTTTCAATAGTGCCGTATTGGAATTCCATTTTGTCTTTGGAATTGATCTTGGCTGAATAGTATTTATCACCATCCTTCACAGCTTCAATAACCAGTTTTCCATCTTCTACACTCAGGTAATCCCTGCTGTAGATTTGCCTTTCATTGTTACCCCAGCCGCAAAGATTAGGACAACCGTCACCCTCCTCATGATTCCATTTGGTCATATCAAGGCTGTCGCCTTCAAAATTATCCTCAAACAACACCTGGGCGGGTGCTGTAAGGTATACAAAAAGGCCAATGGCCATAAGTACTTTATTCCTGTTGCTCATTGTTTATTTTTTTAAGGTAAATGTTGCTTTCTTTAGATCACGGGAGTTTCCTCCGGTCATCACTTCAAAATCTCCTGCTTCTGCTTCCCATTTCCTGTTGGCATTGTAGAATTCAAGCAGTGATTCATCAATTGTGAAAGTTACGGTTTTGGTTTCTCCCGGCTCCAGGTCTACGAGCTGGAAACCTTTTAATTCCTTCACCGGCCTGGTGGTGCTTGCTATAAGATCTCTTATATATAGCTGAACGACTTCCCTTCCTTTAACGCTACCCGTATTTTTTAAGCTTACTGTTAATTCCAGATTGCCTTCTTTACTCATTTCTTTAGCTGAAAGTTGTGGCTCCCCATACTCAAATGTAGTATAACTCAATCCAAAACCGAACGGATAAAGGGCATCGTTTCGCTCATCTGTATAAGCCGAATATGTTACGTGCTCTTCACTAAAAGGTCTTCCGGTATTTTTCTGGTTGTAGTATAATGGCTCCTGCCCTACTGCACGTGGAAAAGATGCGGGAAGTTTTCCTGAAGGATTGTACTTTCCAAAAAGCACATCGGCTATCGCATTACCGCTTTCAGTTCCCAGCTGCCACGCTACTAATATTGCAGGGATGTTTTCACTTGCCCGGGTAATCTCAAGAGGACGACCATTGATAAGCACAAGTACTATGTTTTTATTAACCTTCTGTATTTCATCCAACAGTTGCTGCTGCACCCCTGCAAGTTTTATATTTACCTGGCTGCGGCCTTCCCCGCTTTGGAAAGCATCTTCCCCAAGTGCCATTACTACAAGCTCTGCATTTCTAGCTACCTCAACAGCTTCAGCAAAACCTGAAGTGTCTGTTTTATTTATTTTAAGCGGCATAAGAAAACTGCGTTCCCCCATTCCAAGATCTGCTCCCTTTGCGTAAGTAATATTTACATTATTCCCGGCGGCTTTGCGAATTCCTTCAAGAACAGATACGGCAGAGTTTGCTTCTCCCTGTCCCCTCCAGTTACCTATTGGAGTGTCCTTATCATCAGCCAGCGGACCTATTACTGCAATGTTCTGCACTGTAGAGGCCAGCGGCAATAAATTATTCTCATTCTTTAAAAGTACAATGGATTTTTTCGCGATATCCCGGGCTACTTTCCTGTGATCTTCAAAAGAAATATTTTTGATAGCATCGGGATTAGAATAACGATAAGGATCATCAAAAAGCCCCATCTTGAATTTTACCCTAAGAACCCTTCTTACAGAGTCATCAATTAAGGCTTCGTCAAGATTTCCTTCTTCTACCAGTTCCTTAAGGCCAATTTCATACGCACCGCCTTCCATATCCACATCACTTCCCGCCTTCATAGCAATTTCTCCGGCATGCTTATGATCCCTGGCAAAACCGTGGTCAATCATTTCAGGTATTGAAGCCCAGTCTGATACTATAAAACCATCCCAGTTCCAGTCTCCTTTAAGCACATCGCGCTGCAGGACCTTATGACCTGTAGCAGGAGTACCGTCAATGTCATTGAAAGCATTCATCACAGTGGCTACTCCGGCATCTGCCGCAGCTTTGAACGGGGGAAGCAGCGTATTGTGAAGCTCGTTCTCGCCAATATGTACAGTGTTATAGTCCCTTCCTGCTTCAGCAAAACCATAACCTACAAAATGTTTGGCAGTGGCAGCGATAGTATTAGGACTGGAAAGGTCATCTCCCTGATATCCTTTCACCTTGGCTACTGCTACCCGGGAAGTAAGATAAGGGTCCTCCCCGCTTCCTTCCATGATCCTGCCCCAACGGGAATCCCGGGAGATATCGATCATAGGTGAGAAAGTCCAGTTCACCCCGTGAGCAACAGATTCCAAAGCGGCGATTCTTGCAGACTCCTGTGCTGCCTCCATATCCCAGCTGGCGGTTTCTCCAAGTGGGACCGGGAACATTGTTTTATAACCATGAATCACATCATAGCCAAACATCAAAGGGATCTTAAGCCTCGAATTTTCCATTACCAATTTCTGGGCGTGGGTAGTAGCTTCTATAGAAAGAACGTTGAGCATAGAGCCCACACGGCCATTCTTTATATTTTCTTCTTTTTCTTTGGCATCCATATTGGAAGCGGGCCCTGTGAGATCCCAACTGCCGTTATATTGTACCAGTTGCCCAATTTTCTCCTCCAGGGTCATTAGTGCAAGAACCGAATCTACTTTTTTCTCCACATCCTTAACAGAACTGGGAATACGGGAATTTTGTCCCTGCGCCAGGTTAAAACCTAAAGCAAGAAGGACAAAGAAGCTGAATTTTTTCATTTTGATGCGTATTAAGTTATCCGGAGGGAAAATTCCCTCCGGAGTTACTTCAAACAAAAGATAACAATTTAAACTATTGGTATACCCGTAAATAATCCACTTCCATAGAGGATTCTTCAAAATTAGGGTCTATATCACCACCAAAGGTACCGCCCATAGCTACATTAAGTATAAGGAAGAACTCCTGATTAAATGATGAAGATGGATCATTTGCATAGGTGTGTACAATTTGATCATCTACAAGGAATACAATTCTCTCCGGAGACCATTCCATTGTATAAATATGAAATTCTGTACTCACATTTGCTACCTCCAGGGAGCCACCATCTGCATTACCACCGGATCGTCCCGGGTAATGCAGCGTACCGTGGATCACGTCCTGTTGATTTCCAACATGCTCCATAATATCAATTTCTCCGCTTTCCGGCCAGCCAACTTCCCTGAAGTTGGAGCCAAGCATCCAAATTGCAGGCCAGGTTCCGGCACCCTCCGGTAGTTTGGCGCGTGCCTCAACACGGCCATACTGGAACTGGAATTTTTCTTCTGTGGTAATTCTGGAAGAGGTGTAATTAAAACCATCCCTCTCCTCTGCACGGGCTGTGATCACCAGGTTACCATTTTCTATTACGGAATTCTCTGTGGTATAATATTGCTGCTCCTGATTTCCCCAACCGGCCTGACCGTTTCC
>DATHWA010000315.1:0-3073 GCA_035461025.1 Gillisia sp.
CCGGCAGCTTATTGATTGAACCGGGGTTAAGTCCTCCGGATATTATCTTCCCATTTCACACTTTTCTGTAGATCTCTTAATTCCGGGTCATTATAATTCGGAGAAATATGTAATTCAATCACTGTCTTAAGTGGTGGATTTTTTACTATCTAATATCAAAAGATCAATATTTAAAATTCAGAAAAATGAAAATCGATTTAATAATTATATCGGGTTTACTGGTAATAATAAGTTTCTTACCATTTATCCTCATTCCTTTACTAAGAAGTAGAGAGGTAGAAAAATTTAAAAATAAATTTAAAGAGGAAGCATTGGCATTGGGCTTAAATATAAGCTATCAACTATCCTGGAATACTAATATGGCAGGAATTGATATTTTAAAAAGACAATTCTTGCTGATTCAAAACTTCAACAATGAATTCACTATTCAGCATGTGAACTTAAACAGTGTACAGCTAATTAAGTTGGTTACTGAAAATAGAATAACGGTGCTAAATAAAAAATCTATTGAGTCTCTATCCCGGGTAAATCTGGAATTTTATGAGAATAATCTGATCGAGCCAATAACCGTAAATTTATTTAACTACGATCTTAATTACACACAGGATCTTGAAGTCAAGAATGCCCAAAAGCTGGTTTCAGAATTACAAAAATATGTAATTGCCAAACCTGTTCTAAAACATACCGCTTAATGATATTCAACCTTATTTTACTGGCTGTTGGTCTGCTCCTTTTGATAAAAGGGGCAGACTGGCTGGTAAATGGCGCATCTACTATTGCAAAAAAACAACAAATTTCAGATCTGGCTATTGGACTTACAATAGTAGCTTTTGGAACCTCTGCACCTGAACTTGTTGTAAATATAGCAGCCTCTATAGATGGTCACCAGGATATCGTTTTTGCCAATATCATTGGAAGTAACAACTTTAACCTCTTTTTTATTTTAGGTATTGCCGGACTTATTACCCCTTTGACAGTCCAGTCCAGTACCCTTTTTAAAGAGGTCCCTATTTCATTTGCAGCTGCAATTTTGGTCTTAATCCTTGCTAACAGCTATATTTTTCAGGAAAATATTCTTGGTCGTTTTGATGGTGTATTGCTATTGATCCTTTTCGTACTATTCCTTGGATATGTTTATACCCAATTAAAAAAGGAACCGGTGACGAATGAGATTAAAGAGATCAATTTACCGGCCTGGAAAATTTGGGGATTGATCATCATTGGATTGGTTGCTCTAATAGCAGGTGGTAAACTGGTTGTCAATAGCGCTGTATTTATGGCAAATTCCATGGGGGTAAGCGAAAAACTTATAGGCTTGACCATTATAGCCGCAGGAACCTCTTTACCAGAACTTGCCACCTCGGTTGTGGCTGCTCTAAAAAAGAATAGTGATATCGCTATTGGTAATGTGATAGGCTCCAATATTTTCAACATCTTTTTTATCCTGGGGATGAGTGCTACCGTAAGGCCAATTCTTTATGACACCGCATTTAACCGTGATATTTACCTGTTGCTGGGAGGAACCGCGCTACTGTTCCTGTTTCTTTACTTCGGAAAGAAAAAACTAGGCAGGCTTGCCTCCTCGTTGCTCATCTTCAGTTTTATATCCTATACCCTTTACCTTATAAGTTTTGAAATTTAATTTGCCGTTATGATCAACGATATTCTTACCGCGATGCTATGGAGTATTTCCCCTTTTGGAGAAGCCAAAGTAGGTATACCCTATGCAATATATAACGATGTCAATTACTACCTGGCATTTACATTATGTTTTGCTGCAAATGTCATGGTATTTCCGGTAATGCAGTTTTTCCTTAACTATATCAATAAATACTTACTGAAATGGAGATTTTATAAAAGATCGGCCATTTTTGTGGCGCGACGGGCCAAAGTTGGAGCCGGTGCCAATGTAAAAAAATACGGTTTTTGGGGTTTGCTCATTTTTGTAATGATGCCCATACCCGGTACCGGGGTTTATGCCGGTACTATCGCCGCCTGGTTATTTGGATTTGAGAAAAAGCGGGCATTTATGGCTAACACTGTTGGAATTTATCTGTCCTGCGTCATAGTGTGGACCATTTCAGTACTCTCTGTAGAGGGAATAAATTAATGTGCAAATCTCATAAAACTTGGGAATTAAAAAAATAAATTTAGCCTTACACTGGCAAATCCTTCTAGGAATGGCGGCCGGGATTGTATTCGCTTTATTATTATCTAATTTTTACTGGGGTACAGGTTTTATTAGAGACTGGATCAAACCATTTGGTACCATCTTTATAAACTCACTTAAACTCATTGCTGTACCTCTCATACTGGCTTCACTAATAAAGGGAGTTTCAGATCTGGGGGACCTTTCGAAATTGTCGAAAATGGGATCCCGAACTATAATCACTTTTATCCTCACCACCTTCGTTGCGGTATCGATAGGCCTCATTTGCGTTAATCTCATTAAACCTGGGAATACAATTTCAGAAGAAACAAGAAATAACTTATTGGCCGGTTATGCCAATGAAGTTACAGGTAGGATAGAACTGGCACAGGAGCAAAAAGAATCCGGACCGCTACAGGCTTTGGAGGATATTGTTCCCTCTAACATTTTCTTTGCAGCCAGCGATAATACCAAAATGCTACAGGTTATATTCTTCGCCATAATCTTCGGGATTAGTCTCATTTTGATTCCTTCAGAAAATGCTAAACCGGTTAAGGATTTTTTCAACGGCTTTAATGATGTGATCTTAAAAATGATAGATATTATTATGAAAGGAGCACCTTACGGGGTTTTTGCATTGATGGCCGCCCTGGTGGTAGAATCTCCTGACTCAAATCTATTTTCGGCCCTGGCCTTATATGCAATTACAGTTATTGCTGGACTTTTCCTGATGTTGGGGGTGTACGCGGCAATAGTTTATATTTCATCTCGCACAAATCCTAAAAAGTTTTTTAAGGCTATAGCTCCCGCTCAATTGCTGGCCTTTTCAACCAGTTCAAGTGCAGCAACCCTTCCGGTAACCATGGAATGTGTAGAAAACAATCTCCGGGTTCCAAAAGAGGTCGCTAGTTTCGTACTTCCAAT
>DATHWA010000316.1:0-4633 GCA_035461025.1 Gillisia sp.
GCCCCTTCCCCGGCCACCTCCTCCCTCACATCCCTTAAGGACATCCAGGTATTGGTGTATTTTAATTTCCAGAAACTGGTATTTAGCTTAAGGTAAGGACTGGGATTAGGATTATCACTCATTAACAGGGAGCGATAGCCATCTCCTATAAAATTGTTGCCGTGCCCCAGTTGAATGTCAAAAAACTCCGAGGGACTGTAGGATATATACCCCTCTGCCACCGGATAATCATAGCCGCCATCCATAAATTCCTTTGCAATCCCTCTCCCGGGTATAATTGCAACGCCACTGCCCATAAACGGCGCAAGACTTTCGGCATATTGATTATAATAATCGGCAAATCTGCCCTGGCTTTCAAATACAACAGTGTAAAAGTTTAGATTTTTTCCAAGTCCACCCTGAAAAACAGCGCCACGGGTATTGTTATAAGTAAAATCATAATCACTTTGCATATCTTTTCCAAGCTGAAGGTCCAGAATAACATCTCCGGTAAACCAGTAATTTTCTCCCTGAAACGTCACAAGGTGTTCATTCCATAATTTCCTTCCCAGCCAGGTTGAAGCATTTTTTTCCATCTCCTCCCTTTCCAGGTCAAAATCGTAATATGGAGATACTTCTTTATACAAAAAGGGCTTGGAAGCGGTGTGGCTGTTAGTACCAATCCTGTTCATTGCCGCATCAAAACGGCCGTACCTTTCATGAGAAAGTGGAATATTGAGGTTGCTTTGAGGTTCCCTGCTGCGAAAGGGACTGGAAACTATGGCATCATATTCATCCTGAGGCCGGACCAATGGTGCGCCTAAAGTATCCACTGTAACCACTTCGCTCCTTTCCTTCCCTTGTTCCTGAATGGGAATTGATGTTGAAAAATTTAAAGGAATTTTAATTGGCATTCTGAATTGCGCATAGGTAGCCCTGCCATTGTAAGTTGGAGGTTCCACTACAGGTAAAGCCTCAAACACTCTTACAAGCTCTTCCTTTATTTCAGCATAAATAGCATCTACATAAAGCACTTTAAATTCTCCTTCTCTATCCACTTCAAATAACACAAAGGCCTCTCCATTGTAATTTTCTTCAGTAACTTTTGAAGGCAAACGAAAGTTTTCCAGGATATGATCTTTGAGTGTATTCTTAAAGCAAGCCTCCTCTGCTGCAAATTCTACTGTAGAACACTTTGAAAAAACAGGATAGGTCTCCAGATCTGTAATACTGGTTTGGGAAAAACCGACAAGCGGGAGGATAATAAGGAGCAGGCAACCTAAATATTTCATAGAAGAAGCAAGACCGTTATGGGGTTGTTACAGGCGAAAGATACCAATTTTTTTGTATCTGCCTCCGGTGGGGTATAAAAGAAAATTCCCGGACTGCAGAGCAATCCGGGAATTATATAATTACATTCTAACTTTATTAGTCCTGTACCTGGAATACGATTGGCAGCGAATAGCTAACCCCTACCGGTTTTCCACGTTGTTTTCCCGGCTGCATTTTAGGCAACATATTCACAACCCTTGCTGCTTCCTGCTCCAGCCTTGGGTGTGGTGCACGTGAGCGAACATCTGTAATATTACCGTTCTTGTCAATTTTAAATACTACGATTACCCTGTTAACACCAGATAATCCTAACTGGCTTCCAAGATCTGTATTAAACCTTCTTTGTACGAATTCCTGAACCTTTTCACTCATACATTTTTTACGCTGGTCATTGGTAGACATATTTTCACATCCAGGGAAAATTGGCACATTTTCAATAACAGCAAAAGGTACATCTGCAATTTCTTCTTCTACAGGAGCCTCAACAACTTCACGCACTTCCACGATCTCATCCTGAGTAGTTTCTGTAGATTCGATTATATCTTCTTCAACTTCTGCCTCATCCTCTACCACTTCAATAATTTCCGGTGCCGGTGGTGGTGGGGGTGGGGGTGGCGGAGTGTTTTGTATCTCTGTAATTGGGATTTCTTCATCATCCAGATCACCAAGATCAAGGGTTCCTATATCTGTGTTGTCCCTGTCATAAGTCTTCCATTCTATAGCTCCATAGGTGATAAGCAATACAAGGATAAGACCCAACTGTAGAAAGAGAACACTTCGTTTAGTTAAATCAGCTTTTGGATTTTTCTTGGGTTCCATAATTCGTTAATTATTAATAAAGGTTGCTAATGTAAAATATTTTTTCATAAAAATGAACTAATATGATGTTTAACACGATTTAGAAATTTTTGAAATATTACAAAAATGAAGTACGCGATAAAAACACCTATGGTATTGGCCAGGGCATCTGCCCAATCCGGCTCTCTATAATCTGTAAGGGTACCCTGTAAAACCTCAATTAATATACCAAACAACACGACCAATGCAGATATTTTAAGAAATCCCTGTTTTTGGTCCTGCTCTTCCTTTTTAAAAAGATAGTAAGAAAACCAGAGAATTGCAAGCCCAAAATAGGCACCCACATGCATCATCTTATCTGTAGGACTAAAATTTCCTACAGAAATCTTCCCCAGCTGCACCAGGGATAATGTTGTTATAAGAATGGTATAAACAACGGCAAGAAGTAAAAGGATCTTAGCCGCCAACTACTTCTTTATATTCCTCTGCATTTAAAAGGTCTGATACTTCACTTTCTTCTGTAAACCTGATCTTTACCATCCATCCTTCCCCGTATGGATCTGAGTTCACCTTCTCCGGAGCGTCTTCAAGGCTTTCATTAAATTCAATTACCTCTCCTGTTAACGGAAGAAAAAGATCTGAAACAGTCTTTACAGCCTCTACTGTACCAAAAACCTCTTCGCGGTCCAGGGTTTCTCCTACGGTTTCTACTTCAACATAAACGATATCCCCAAGTTCCCCCTGAGCAAAATCTGTAACGCCAACTGTTGCAACATCGCCTTCAATTCTCACCCATTCGTGATCCTTGGTGTATTTTAATTCTTGTGGAATATTCATAAGATTGTTTTATAAGTGTGACAAAGTTAATTTTTTATTAGGTTTGGTCAAACAGCATTCTATTAATTTCCGAAATTATATCGCAGCGTTACCCCGGAACGGATAGTGGTTTGGGGAAAAGCGGTAGAAACAGCATATTCACTAAAGGTGTGATCATAGTAGATCAATGCCGTAAGATTTTTTGACAGGGCATAATCTGCAGTAAAATTAATGGCCCAAAGATCCTGGCCTGCAATTACCTGGCTGGATTCCAGATCCAGGTAGCGAATAATATTGATATTTCTACGGTAAGCAATATCTGCCTTGAAATTAAGATCACTACTTAGAACCCGTTGCCTGCCCGCAATAGTTGTTGTTACCTTCATATCCTTTATCCTGTACCCCAGTCCAAGAATATATTCATTTCCTTTTATCTCTGTAAGTAGATTATTGTCAAAACTAAGAGATAAAGCCCGGTCCTTTTTAATTTCAGCAAGGACCCTAATCGCATCATTGGTTTCGAGATCAATTCTAATCAAGGGGCTAAATAATTCAGTAAGATTTATGTTAGAAAATAAAAGTTTAGTCTTAAAATTGTTTGCCTGGTTGAATTCAAATGGAGTCTGTGGATCATAATCCAGGTTGCTCTGGAATTGATTTATAGTATAACCTGCCCGGTAACCGTGATTTAAAGAAAACCTGCGGAAGTTGCGTTTAAACCAATCCAGCCTCATAAAACCGGTATATTTTATATCCCAATTAGGAAGCGGCATATTTCTGAAAGCTCCTGTTTTCACAGATCCTGCATCACCACCTGTATAAGCTGCCAGGAATGCGGGAATAAGCACCTGCTGGCTGGATTTTCCATAACCAATAGGATAACCTTCGGCATCTGTATTATTAGGATCGAACCCACTTTCTCCTGCCAGTCTGCGCGCTACTGCAAGCCTGTTTTCCCTAAATTGCTCAAAAGTTTCAGAAAAAGCAGCGTCATTCGCACTAAATGCAGTTCTTACCAGGACTGTAGAGATCGTGAAATTTCCAAAGGTGTAAGGATTAAGTGACTGGTATTCCATGGCACCCGGCAAGACCCTGTAATTTTCAGCATAAGTTTCAGAATAAATCCTATTTGCACTAAGATCAATTGTAAGATCCGGGATCAAACTCAGGGAGGCCTGCATATCCAGTTGCTTATTGGAAACAGCGGTATATTGCTGATTGAATTCCTGGAACAGGGTTAACCACCCACGGCGTGCGGCAAGCTGCCTTACATCGTCCTGTCTTCCAAGGGTGAAGGCTGTTGTAGGCCTAATGGTCCCCATAAATCCTATATCCTGCGTATAACCGGGCAGGAAAATTCCCTGATTCTCACGATAGGTTACCTGCAATCTTTTTACAGCAGTTGCAAAACCTATAAGAGTGTTATATGTTTTATCCCCGGAACTAAGCCTTTGTTCATTTGCCGGTTTTTGAGCCTGATTACCATCCAGCGTGGGAACCGCTGCGCTTCTTTGTTGTACAGTTGCAGGGGTTGACCTTCTTGGTGTTAATTTCAGGTATTGATAGAGGCTATTCATATCCAGATTGGCATTGATCTGGTGAACCCCGGAATTTTGTACAGAGTTTCCAAGGTCCGGCACCCCTTCCAGGTTCCTGAACACTTCAGAACCCCGCTGCCACTGGAAATCGCCGGTGTAGGAATATGTAG
>DATHWA010000317.1:0-19749 GCA_035461025.1 Gillisia sp.
CCGGAAGATGTATGAAAAACTAAAATTTACCGCGGCTTACCAATTCTTTGAGGAGAGCAGGAACGACCGGGATTTTGGAAGCGAAATTAAACATCATTCAGAAGAGAAGGTAGATGCATGGTCTGCAAACCTCGATTTCGAGAAAAATTATGGTAAGGATAAATTGCATTATGGGGCAGAATATGTTTTCAACCTGGTGAACTCTACGGGTTCTCGAAGGAATCTGGCTACCAATGTCACCGGGCCGGATCCATCAAGATATCCGGATGGTTCTACCTGGCAATCACTTGCGGCATACACAACTTATCAATTGGAGATCAACAGTGAACTTAACGCGCAGTTTGGTGCCAGGTATAATAGAATAATTCTTCGGGCAAATTTTGATGATTCCTTTTATGAATTTCCTTTTAACGATGCCAATCTGGAAACCGGAGCTTTAACCGGGAGTGCAGGTATAAACTGGAAACCCAATGAAAGAACCACCTGGAGGGCAAATATTTCTACCGCTTTTCGTGCTCCTAATATTGATGATATCGGGAAGATCTTTGATTCTGAACCCGGTGCGGTAGTAGTACCAAACCCGGGGTTAAAACCTGAATATGCCTATAATATGGATGCAGGTCTTCATTGGAAAATATCAGATAATATCATCGTAGATCTTGGGGCTTTTTATACCATTTTGGAAGATGCCATGGTACGCCGGGAATTTGATCTTAACGGAGTTACTATTATAGATTACCAGGGAGAACCAAGCCGGGTGCAGGCAATTCAAAATGCTGCAGGTGCCTATGTCTATGGTGTTGAGGCCGGTGTGGAACTTAGGATTTCCGAGGCTTTGAAGTTTCTCTCCCAGCTTACGGCTACCCACGGTGTTGAGGAACTGGAAGACGGCTTAACCGTTCCGCTGCGACATGCTGCTCCATTATTTGGAAATACTCATCTGGTCTGGACAAGCGGAAAAGTAAAACTAGATCTCTTTAGTGAATACAATGGGCAATTCGATTTTGAGGATCTCGCCCCTGAAGAACAGGGAAAGGCATTTTTGTATGCTGTAGATGAAAATGGAAACCCTTATTCTCCATCCTGGTATACCGTCAATATTACCGGCCAGTACGAGATCGATGAAAACTGGAAGGCCACTGCTTCCCTTGAAAATATTACAGATCAGCGTTACCGTACCTATTCCTCAGGTCTTACCGCCCCGGGAAGAAATCTTGTACTGGCGTTGAGGTATAGTTTTTAGCCGTACCCTTCCTTAAACCACTTACCTTAAGTTGCATTGCCTGCTACCACTGCCAATTAACTTGTTATTAGAGTTTCCCCTGCTTTTTTTCGGCTCGCAGCCGGTGCAACTCGTGTGTGCAATTTCCACTTTTTAAACCTTCTCATTAGTCAAAATTGATTATTTTCGCAACTCATTGGAAATTTTGAAGAAATGAGCATAAAGTTCGCTGAATATAAAGGACTTGACCTACCAAAAGTAGCCGAAGAGATCCTTGACTACTGGAAGGAGAATGAGGTATTTGAAAAGAGTGTGACCACCCGTGAGGGCAGGGAACCTTTCATCTTTTTTGAAGGGCCGCCTTCTGCAAACGGCCTTCCGGGAATTCACCACGTGATGGCCCGTGCTATAAAAGATATTTTTTGCCGCTATAAGACTCAGAAAGGTTTCCAGGTAAAGCGTAAAGCAGGATGGGATACCCACGGACTGCCTATTGAACTTGGAGTAGAGAAGGAGCTGGGGATCACCAAGGAAGATATTGGAAAGAAAATAAGCGTTGAAGATTATAATCAGGCCTGTAAGAATGCAGTGATGCGTTATACAGATGTCTGGAATGACCTTACAGAAAAAATGGGCTATTGGGTAGATATGGATGATCCATATATCACCTATAAGTCTAAATATATGGAAACGGTATGGTGGCTGCTTTCAGAGATCTATAAGAAAGGGCTTATCTACAAAGGATACACCATACAGCCTTATTCCCCAAAAGCAGGAACAGGTTTAAGTTCTCACGAGCTTAATCAGCCGGGAACTTACCAGGATGTTACAGATACTACGGTGACTGCAATGTTCCGGGCGAAAAGGGAAACCCTGCCAAATTTCCTTCAGGAGATTGGACAGGACATATATTTCATAGCCTGGACAACAACTCCCTGGACCCTGCCGGCCAACACAGCGCTAACAGTTGGACCCAGGATCGAGTATACTACTGTAAAAACTTATAATCAATATACGTTTGAACCTATCACTATTGTTGTAGCAAAAGATCTTGCCGAAAAACAATTTGATAAGAAATTCAAGAAGGTTGAAAATGAAGAAGGTTTAAAGGCCTTTAAACAAGGAGATAAAATCCCGTTTTTTATTGGTGAAAGCTTTCCCGGGAAAGATCTGGTTGAGATAAAATATCACCAATTAATGCCGTATGTGCAGCCTTACAACAATCCTGAAAATGCCTTTAGGGTAATTGCCGGTGATTTTGTTACTACAGAAGATGGTACAGGAATAGTTCACACCTCGCCAACCTTTGGTGCAGATGATGCCCTGGTGGCCAAACAGGCCAGCCCGGAGGTACCACCGTTGCTAGTAAAAGATGAAAATGATAACCTGGTGCCGCTTGTAGACCTTCAGGGAAGGTTTGTGAAGCAACTAAGCGAACTTGGCGGGAAGTATGTAAAAAATGAATATTACGATGAAGGCGATGCTCCGGAAAAATCTGTAGATGTAGAGATTGCCATTAAATTAAAAGAAGAGAATCGCGCCTTTAAGGTGGAAAAATACGTTCACAGTTATCCTAACTGCTGGAGAACAGATAAGCCTATTCTTTATTATCCGTTGGATTCCTGGTTCATTAAGGTAACAGATTTTAAAGATCGTATGCACGAGCTTAACCTTGGGATAAACTGGAAACCAAAATCTACCGGAGAAGGCCGCTTTGGGAACTGGCTTGCAAATGCCAATGACTGGAACCTTTCCCGTAGCCGATACTGGGGAATACCTCTTCCAATCTGGCGAACAGAGGATGGAAAGGAAGAAAAGCTTATAGGTTCTGTGGCTGAACTAAAAGCTGAAATCGCGAAAGCCATTGAAGCCGGGGTAGCAACAGAGGATATCTTCGAAGGTTTTGAGCCGGGGAATATGAGTGAAGAGAATTATGACAAGGTAGACCTTCATAAAAATGTGGTAGACCAGATTACTTTGGTTTCTCCTTCCGGAAAACCGATGAAACGCGAGGCAGATCTTATTGATGTATGGTTTGATTCCGGTTCTATGCCTTATGCGCAGTGGCATTACCCATTTGAGAATAAGGAGAAAGTTGAAGGTGGAGAACGCAAAGCCGATTTCATTGCTGAAGGTGTTGACCAGACAAGAGGATGGTTCTATACCCTGCACGCTATTGCTACGATGATCTTTGATGATGTAGCTTATAAAAATGTTGTTTCCAACGGACTTGTACTGGACAAGAACGGACAAAAAATGTCCAAACGTCTTGGAAATGCTGTAGATCCTTTTGAAACATTGGCAGCCTTTGGACCTGATGCTACAAGATGGTATATGATCTCCAATGCCAACCCATGGGATAATTTAAAATTTGATATTGAAGGAATAGCAGAGGTGCGGCGAAAATTCTTCGGAACACTTTATAATACTTATTCATTCTTCTCATTATATGCCAACCTGGATAATTTCACCTATTCTGAAGATGATGTGCCTTTGGCAGAACGCCCGGAAATTGACAGGTGGATACTTTCAGAGTTACATACACTTATAGAGAATGTAGATAAGTTCTATGCAGAATATGAACCAACAAGGGCCACCCGTGCAATATCTGAATTTGTCCAGGAGAACCTTAGTAACTGGTTCGTGAGATTGAGCAGAAGGCGTTTTTGGAAGGGCGATTATGAGCAGGATAAAATTTCTGCTTATCAAACCCTTTATACCTGTCTTGATGCCGTTGCAAAATTAAGCGCCCCTGTAGCACCATTCTTTATGGATAGGTTGTATAAAGACCTTAACGCTGCTACCGGTAAGGAAAAATTTGAATCTGTGCACCTGGCAGAATTTCCTGTTTATGATGCTTCTTTTGTTGATAAGGAACTGGAGCGAAAAATGCAGAAGGCCCAGACTATTTCCTCTCTTGTGCTTTCCCTTCGTAAGAAGGAAATGATCAAGGTAAGACAACCTTTGCAAAGGATCATGATCCCTATATTAGATGAGCAACAAAGAGCTGAGATCGCCGCTGTGGAAGATCTAATAAAATCTGAGGTGAACGTAAAGGAGATAGAGTTAATTGATGATGCTTCAGGTATACTTGTTAAGCAAATAAAGCCTAACTTTAAGGTGCTTGGTCCCCGCTTTGGAAAAGACATGAAAGCGGTAAGCACAGCCATTAATAAATTCACTCCGGAGCAGATCGCCACCATAGAGCGTGAGGGAACTATTTCGATTGAAATTAATGGAAAAATGATTACTTTTGCAGCCAATGAGGTGGAAATCAGTTCTCAGGACATCGAGGGTTGGCTGGTGGCGAGCAATGGGGGTATTACCGTTGCATTGGATGTTCATATTTCAGCTGAATTAAAGAACGAAGGAATTGCCCGGGAGCTTGTTAACAGGATACAGAACCTTAGAAAGGAATCTGGCTTTGAAGTAACAGATTCTATTGATGTGACCCTACAGAAGGATGGTATTGTCGAGGATGCTGTCTTAAACAATATAAATTATATCAAAAACGAGACACTAACTGCAAACCTCGAATTTGCAGATGTGGTTAAGGATGGAAGCGAAGTTGAATTCGACGACATCACCACTAAATTGTGGATCAAAAAACATTAAGACCCATGTCAACAGAGACCAAAGAACGCTTCAGTGATGCCGAGCTGGCGGAATTTAAGGAACTAATCCAATCAAAGATTAGAAAGGCACAGGAACAACTAGAGCTTTACAAGAGCGCCTATGTTAATGACGGTAATAATGGTACAGATGATACTTCTCCTACTTTCAAGGCATTTGAAGAAGGAAGTGAAACTCTAAGTAAGGAGGCAAACTCCCAGCTGGCCATTCGTCAGGAAAAATTCATCAGGGATCTACGAAATGCCCTGGTACGTATTGAAAGCAAAACTTACGGGATTTGCAGAGTTACAGGAAAATTGATAAATAAGGAACGTTTAAAGCTTGTACCTCACGCTACTTTGAGTATTGAAGCCAAGAACTTACAGCGTTAAACGTTAGATTAAAATTAGTTAAGAACGCTCTGTTATGAATTTCATAGTAGGGCGTTTTTTTTATCTGTATTATCAATATGAGGCTTCTAATTTTCAGTGTTCTTTGCCTTACCTGCTGCCAGGCTGCTGTGTCTCAGAAAGATACTTCCCAGCGCTATGATGCAGGTGAAATAAAGGAGATGTTGATCCTAACAGATGAGGTATATAAAATAAACATCCAATCTGTCCCCGGTGACCAGATCATTCTTACCACTCATTCTGAAGGTGAATACTATAACGACATCCATCTAGAGATGCAAAGGTCACCACAGCGAATGGTGCTTACGTCACGTTTTAATGAGTCTCTACCGGGCGGATTTGATAAATTAAGTGCACACAAGGTTTTTTCCCTCGAGATAACTTTGCAGGTACCGCAAGGCCTGGACATACATTTGCGATCTAACCTGGCTTCTATTTCAGTTTCCGGTAATTTTAAAAACTTCATGGCAGAGCTGCAGCAAGGCAGTTGTGATCTAAAAGAATTTAATGGAAATGCAGTGGTCAATACTTATAGAGGGAATATTCTTGTTAAAACATCCAATGCAACTATAACAGCTTCATCCGGGACCGGAAAAGTGAATGTACCCGCTAAGTTAGAGGGAAATAACAGGATTGAATTAAGATCTGTCACAGGAGATATTAAGGTAGAGGAAAACTAAATAATATTAGTATTTTTGGAGCCGGTTAAATACAACTAAATCAATGTCCTTAAAAAAAGCCAGCATAATCATCATATTGATCCTGCTTATAGATCAAATTTCCAAATTTTATATCAAAACAACTTTTGTACTTGGCGAAGAGGTCCCGGTTTTTGACTGGTTTAGTATTCTATTTGTAGAGAATGAGGGTATGGCCTGGGGAACTAAGATCCCCGGACAGTATGGAAAATTGCTTCTTACCCTTTTTAGATTGGCTGCCATTGTAGGGATAGGCTACTGGCTTTGGGATTCAATTAAGAATAATGCCTCCAGAGTGCTTATTGTAGCTATCTCCTTTATCTTTGCCGGCGCCTTTGGAAATATAGTTGATTCTGTTTTCTACGGAATGATTTTTACCGACAGTTATGGGCGCGTAGCAGAGTTTATGCCTGAAGGTGGAGGCTATGCCGATGTTTTTTACGGGAAGGTGGTAGATATGCTTTATTTCCCTTTATACGATGATACCCTCCCGGAGTGGATCCCTTTTTGGGGTGGGGACCATTTTACTTTCTTTGAACCGGTCTTTAACGTGGCAGATACTGCTATAAGCACCGGAGTGGTCCTGTTGCTGTTATTCAACAAGAAAGCCTTTCCGAAGAAAGAAGAGGAAGAAAACAAAGCTTAATTAAGCCACATCTTTTTCCCGGTCAAAGATCTTTTCAAACTTTTTAAGTTCAATAGGTTTTATAAGATAATCTGTTACCAGGTTAAAAGATCTCGCCCGTTCCAAATCCCGCGGATCAATTGAGGAAGAAACTACGTAAAGAGTGATCTTCTTGTCAAAATTGTTCTTGATCTTAATGAATTCGCCAAGGAATTCCCACCCGTCCATCACGGGCATATTGAGATCCAGGAAGATAATATCCGGAAGTTTTTCTTCTGTCATATTAGACAGGATCACCTTGAAATAATCCAGCGCCTCCAGTCCATTTTTAAAAATGAGAAGGTTTTCTGAAAGTTTTTTGATCTCAATGATCTTGCGTACCAGGTTCACGTATATCTTATCGTCATCGATAATACACGCCAATTCTACTTTTTGCCCCATTATGAAAATCTAGAATTTAATTTTAAAAGTTGTGCCAATATTAACCGTACTGGTCACAGAGATGGTACCTCCCATGGTTTCCACCTGATTTCTGGTTATAAATAAACCGATGCCTTTGGCGTCCGGATTATGATGAAAGGTCTTATACATTCCAAACATCTTGTCCCCGTGCCGGTCCAGGTCTATTCCCATTCCATTATCACTTACTTCCAGGTAGGGCTGGTCATTCTTAAGGTAAGACTGTAAAAATATCACCGGTTTTCGTCCCGGCTGTTTGTATCTTATGGCATTAGTTATCAAATTTAATAAAATGCTTTCAAGATACTCAGGAATATACATAATTTCTTTCAAATTTGAAAAATCTGAAACAATTTTGGCGCTTTCCCTGTTGATCAAAGACGAAATGGAAGCCACCACGACATCCAATGAACTGCTGAAGGTTACCTGCCTTCGCTCCTTCTTTAAAAGGTTTTGATGGGAAACCATGTCATTCAACTGCGTGATAGCGATATCCAGATTTTCTGAAATACTGGCAATATTATCCAAAAGCTCAATTTTCTCCTTTGCCTCCCGGGATTCTGAAACCAATTGCACTACCAGGCTTAGATTGCTGCTGTGAGAGCGAAGATTGTGGGATACTACATGAGCAAAATTGAAAAGCCTGGAATTTTGTGTTGCGATGATGTCCAGCGAATTTTGAAGATTTATCTCGTTGTTCTTGTTCTCATCTATATCCTGAAAAACCCCGCGTATTCCAATGATCTCCTGCTCTTCATTATAAACCGGTTTCCCCGTAGCCCGTACCCAGAATTCCCTTCCGTATAGGGTTACCATCTTTATTTCTTCTTTAAAAGGGATTCCATATTTCTCGCATTTTTCGAACAAGGCAAGGGCTCTTTCCTGGTGTTCCTTACCATAAAACCTTAGTCTTTCATCGTAGCTCAAATGAAAGTCCTGGGGACAATCCAGGATCCTTTTAGTTACATCATCCCAGTATATAGCTTTGGTAACAGTATCTACATACCAGCCGCCTGTTGAGGTCATCTCCGCGGTTTCCCTGTAATAGAAGAAATTTTCCTCTATGGTATACTGGTCCCTCTTGGACTGGTGAATGTTTACAAAAAGAAGTACCGCCGTTTCCTTGTTAGTATTGTCCCTGCTCTTAAGATTACGGCACTCAAACCAACGATACTTGTCGTTTTGGAGCTTTAGTTTTACCTCCTGATTAAAACCTGTTGCCCCATCAAGCAGGTTTTCAAAGGCGACTCTAAAGTCATAACGATAATCGCGATGAAGTACCTGATTTATAAAATGGTCAAAAGAGGAATTTTCGGGGGCAGGGGAGCCCACCAGGGATGTAAAATGTTCACTCCAGGTAATCTCTTTAGTAAGAAGATCGATTTTCCAGTAGGCGATATCAAAATCTTCCAGAATACTGTTTAACTGAAGGTCGTTGAGCATTAAGTATCACTATAAGTGGCTTAAATGTAGCGCAATGTTAAAAATAATCCAAGGATAGCGGGTTATTTTTTGAAATTATAGATGTTGGAAGGGGTTACGCAGTAGTCCAGGGGAACATCGCTTTCCAATATCCCGGGAATATTTTCTTCAGCTTCAAAAAGGGATAGGCCCACTTTAACCACTTCAGGTTTACACCCGGAAAGAAAAATATCATAGAAACCTTTTCCGTATCCCACTCTGTGTCCCTGCTCATCAAAGGTGAGTAGTGGCACAAAAACCACATCTAGTTGCTTAGCCGGGATCTCTACCCCGCCCTGAGGCTCCGGGATGCCCCAGCGGTTCTTTTTTATGACCGTACTGTCGGTAAGCAGATAATTGTGTAATTGTGTGGTTTCAAAATCGCTTTTTGAAAGCACGATGTTTTTGTCCATTCCCTGCAGGATATGTAAAATAGGTTCAGTATCTATTTCCTTCTTTTCAGCAATACTCAGGAATATATGATAAAATTCAAAATCCCAGATTGGTAGCTTAAGAAGCCTATTGGCAATTTCAATACTTTGCTCCTCCAGCTCTGCTATAGAAAGGCTTTCCCGTAGGGAAATATATTTTTGTCTAAGATTACTCTTCATCTGTCTCTTCTGCTTGACGCGGAGGCAAAGTGATATGAAAGATAGCATCTCCCTGGTAAACAATGGGAGCTTCATTTACATTAATTATATGGCCGGTATGTGGCGCTATCACCTTATGGCGGAATTTCCCGTAAGGGTCTGTTATCGTTGCGATATATTCTCCTTTTTCCACATGTTTTCCGCATTCTATCTTAACGTGAAGCAGCCCGCTGTATTTTGCCCGCATCCAGCTACTGTTTTCTACAACGATGGTTTTAACAGGAGATTCGGGAATTTCAAATCTTGGCTTCAGCATCTGTAGGTGATGCAGGATGCGCATCGCACCTTCTACTCCATGCCGTGCTATTTCCTTATTGCTGTCCATGGATTTTCCTCCTTCATAAAGCAGGACCATTTTTCCCTGCTTATAACAGGTTTCCCTGTAAGATTTTCCAATTGTTTTGGAATGCATTGTAAAAGGAGCATTAAAGATATTCGCAAATTTTATGCTTTTTTCATCGCCTTTTAGCACCCGTACCTGGGCCGCATTAAATCTACTGGCACCTCCGGTATGAAAATCCAGGCAAAAATCTGCCACAGGGAGAATTTTCGTTACGAACTGAAAAGCAAATCTGCTGGCCAGGGAACCATTTTTTGTGCCGGGAAAAACCCGGTTAAGGTCTCTGCCATCCGGGAATTCCCTTTTCATATTCAGGAATCCAAAGACATTTACAACAGGTATACAAATTACAGTGCCCTTAACAGGCTTATTGATGTTTTTTGAGATCACCTGTCTTACGATCTCGACGCCGTTGATCTCGTCACCATGTATCCCGGCGGTTAAGAGTACTACCGGGCCCGGTTTTTTGGATCGTTCAATAATCACCGGAACTTCTACTGAAGTTGTAGTGTAAAGTTTGGCCATGTTAAGATTTATCACAGCACCAGTTCCCGGAAGCACTTTTTTTCCGAGGATTTCAAGAACATTGTCCTTGTCTATATGAGCCATAGGCTATACGTTTCTTTCTATATATCTTATTATTGTTTTTGCGATATCCTTTCCGGTCGCAGCTTCAATCCCCTCCAGTCCCGGTGAAGAATTTACTTCCAGGATCAAAGGACCCCGGGAACTTTGCAGCATATCTACCCCGGCCACTCCAAGGCCCATTGCCTTAGCAGCTTTAATAGCTGCATTTTCCTCGTCATCTGTTAGTTCAATTACAGTGGCGGTACCACCACGGTGAAGGTTGGAACGAAATTCCCCTTCCTTACCCTGTCTTTTCATAGCACCAACTACGTGACCATCTACAATTAGAGCACGAATGTCTGCCCCGCCTGCTTCCTTGATGAATTCCTGTACGATTACCCGTGCCTGTAATCCGTTAAAGGCTTCGATAACACTCTCGGCTGCATTTTTGGTTTCTGCCAGTACAACTCCAAGACCCTGGGTTCCTTCCAGTAATTTTATTATAAGAGGTGCCCCTCCCACGTGATCTATAACCTCGCCAACATCTTTTGAGTAATTGGTGAAAACAGTTTTTGGTAAACCAAGACGTGCACGTGATAATACTTGTAAGCTCCTTAACTTATCCCGGCTTCTCACCAGGGACTGTGACTCTGTAGTGGTAAAAACCCCCATCATCTCAAACTGGCGTACCACTGCAGTACCGTAAAAAGTAACCGAAGCTCCTATCCTTGGAATTACAGCATCTGTATCTACGATCATTTTGCCTTTATAAAATATAGAGGGTTTCCGCTTCTCTATAATAAGGTCACATTTAAGAGGATCTATCACCTCTACGTGGTGGTTTCTCTTTTTAGCGGCCTCGATAAGGCGTTGGGTGGAATATAAATGACTATTCCTGGATAGAATTTTTATGTTCATTTGATTTCAAATTATAAGAAACATCGGCGAGTTCAGTATCTACTATAAACTTTTTTGTGAGAAACTTTCTACCTATTAAAACGGGATACCTCATTTCCTGCCGTGCCGACAAAGAAAGGGAAATTTTAAAAACCTTATTAAAAATTTTTATGGTGGATTGTACCTGGAATCTTTTTTGAATTATACCGTTGCTGCTGCGTACAAACACGATGTCATAATTCTTAAAAATAAACTCCTTTCCATTGTACAATGGGTGTTCCTCGTCCAGGAAGGTGCAGTGAAGAGCGTCTTCCTTTTCCACAATATTATCACAGTGAATGGATGAGGTGTATGCACCGGTATCAATCTTAACGGCAATATCCTCCAGGTTCAATAAGGGAAAATCTGCTTTATCTACCCTGCCAATTACTTGTTTTTCCATTCCCGCAAGGTAATAAATGATTAAAGGAGATTTCTTATAGCAACCATAAAATATAATATTTACTGTTTTAAAGCTCTTTTATGCTGAAGGTTAACTGCTGAAGCTGAAAAATTTTAACATTTCATGCTCCTTCTGAAATTTAACGCTCCGGGGAATATGTAATACCTTTGGAGTAATGGAAACACCTGCTTTAGACGTTCAGTTACAAACCCTGCCGGCCGGCCCGGGCGTTTATCAATATTTCGATAAGAACGGAAAGATCCTGTATGTAGGAAAGGCAAAAAACCTGAAAAAAAGGGTTACTTCCTATTTCACCAAGCGTCACGACAGCCATCGCATTGGGGTGATGGTAAAGAAAATACGGGATATAAAACATATCGTAGTAGATAGTGAAACAGATGCTCTGCTACTGGAAAATAACCTTATTAAAAAACACCAGCCCAGGTTCAATGTCATGCTTAAAGATGATAAGACCTACCCCTGGATATGCATAAAAAATGAACGCTTCCCCCGGGTTTTTCCTACCCGCAGGCTTATAAAGGACGGTAGTGAATACTACGGGCCCTTTACAAATTTTAAAACAGTGAATACCCTGCTGGATCTTATTAAAGGTTTGTACCAACTGCGAACCTGTAATTATGACCTGGCGCAAGAAAAGATCCAAAACGGAAAGTATAAGGTTTGCCTGGAATATCATCTTGGCAACTGCAAAGGCCCCTGCGAGGATAAACAAAGTGAAGAAGAGTATAACCGAAATATTTCAGCTATACGGGAGATCGTAAAAGGAAATTTCAAGGATTCCCTGCAACAATTCCGCCAGCAAATGAAAGAGCATGCAGAGCGTATGGAATTCGAGGATGCGCAACGTATCAAAAATAAGATCGATGTACTGGAGAATTATCAGTCGCGTTCTACGGTTGTGAATCCCCGTATCAACAATGTTGATGTCTTCTCCATCGTAAGTGATGAAGGTTATGGTTACGTGAATTTTCTTCAGATATCACACGGGGCAATTATTCGCTCTCACACTATTGAGATGAAAAAGAAACTGGATGAAAGCGATAAGGAATTGCTGGAACTTGGGATCGTGGAGATACGGCAGCGTTTTCACTCCATGTCCAGGGAGATCTATGTGCCTTTTAAGGTAGATGTTGGAGAAGAGGTACAAATCACGGTGCCAAAACTGGGGGACAAGAAAAAAATAGTAGACCTGTCCTATCGCAACGCCAGGTACTTCCGCCAGGAGCAATTCAAGCAAATGAAGATCGTGGACCCGGACAGGCACGTGAACAGGATAATGGCCCAGATGAAGGAGGACCTTCGGCTTAGTGAGGAACCAAGGCATATCGAGTGTTTTGATAATTCCAATATCCAGGGGACAAATCCGGTGGCAGCTTGTGTAGTTTTTAAAAACGGAAAGCCCAGCAAGAAAGATTACAGAAAATTCAATATCAAGACTGTAGAAGGCCCGGATGATTTCGCGTCTATGGAAGAAGTAGTTTTTCGTAGGTACCGAAGGCTGCTTAATGAAGAAGAGCCATTGCCGCAGTTAATCATTGTAGATGGAGGAAAAGGCCAGTTATCTTCAGGAGTTAAAGCTTTGGAAGAACTTGGATTAAGAGGTAAGATCGCTATCATTGGAATCGCTAAACGCCTGGAAGAGCTTTACTACCCCGGCGACACAATTCCGTTATACCTGGACAAAAAATCTGAAACCCTGAAAATAATTCAGCAGTTAAGGAATGAGGCTCATAGATTTGGTATTACCTTTCATAGGAATAAGCGGAGTAAAACAGCCCTTAATACAGAACTGGAGTCCATCCCGGGAATTGGGGACAAGACCGTCGTAGAACTCTTAAAGAGTTTTCGTTCCCTTAAAAGGGTGAGGGAAGCCAGCCTGGAAGAACTTGCCCAGGTGGTAGGAACTGCAAAAGCCACTATTGTATATAAAAATTATAATCCGGATAAATGAAAAAGTACCTGCTTCTTTTCCTTTTGATCTTCCCGTTCCTGGTAATAGCCCAGGAGCAGGAGCGGCCTAAAATTGGGTTGGTGCTAAGCGGGGGAGGTGCAAAGGGTCTGGCGCATATAGGTGCCTTAAAGGTAATTGAAGAAGCTGGAATTAAAATAGATTATATTGGAGGTACCAGCATGGGAGCCATAGTTGGAGCACTTTATGCTTCGGGATATAGTGCAACCCAGCTGGATTCTATTTTCCATGAGATCAATTTCAATATTCTTATTCAGGATGATATTCCGCGTAGCGCAAAAACCTTTTATGAGAAAGAGGAAACAGAAAAGTATGCCATTACCCTTCCTTTTGATAATTTTCAGGTAAAATTTCCTTCGGGGCTTTCGAAAGGTCAGAATATATACAACCTAATCTCGAGGCTCACTGTACACCTGGGAGATGTGAGGGATTTTTCAGAATTACCAATTCCGTTTTTCTGTATTGCTGCCAATATAGAAACCGGGGAGGAGGTAATTCTGGATAGTGGCTCCCTTTCCAAAGCTGTTTCTGCCAGCGGGGCCATTCCAACCTTATTCAACCCGGTGAGGCTGGATGGAAAACTGCTTACAGATGGGGGTGTGGTGAATAATTATCCTGTTGAAGAACTTCGGCGGCGTGGGGCAGAGATCGTTATTGGGGTGGATGTTCAGGATACACTAATGAACAGGGAGCAGTTAAGGAGCGCCTTTGATATCCTTACTCAAATAAGCAATTTCAGGACCATCCACGATATGAGGGAGAAGGTAGCGCTAACAGATATCTACATTAAACCCGATATAAGTAAATTTAGTATTCTCTCCTTTGATAGAGGGGGAGGTATTATTAAGGCCGGAGAGGAAGCTACCCGGGCCAGAATAAAGGACCTCGAGATGCTGAGTGCACGGCAGGGATTAAACTATGTGCCGGAAGGCAAAAAAACAGTTGTAGATAGTATTAACATTGGTTCTCTAACCATAGAGGGGAATAATAATTATCCCCGGGCCTATATCCTTGGAAAAATGAGGTTGAGGTATAATTCCCGCTATACAATGAAAGACCTTAATAGGGGAATTAATAACCTGGCTGCAACAGGAAATTTTAATCGTATTAATTATGAGCTTATTCCAAATATAGATTCTTACACCCTGGCCCTGCAGCTGGAGGAAAGTGAAAGCAAGAGCTTTCTAAGGCTTTCCCTGCACTATGATGACCTTTATAAAAGCGGGGCCCTGGTAAATCTTACCAGGAAAAGTAACTTTTTTACCAATGATGTAGCTTCTCTTGATGTGGTGCTGGGAGATAACTTCAGGTATAATTTTCATTACTATTTGGATAAAGGTTATTACTGGAGTGTGGGTGCGCGGTCCCGTTATAATAGCTTTCATAAAGGGGTGTCTTATGATCTTATTTTTAATGAGCCTCCCTTAGGGCCTATTGGCGGGTTAAATAGGGTGGAAATGGATTATAGGGAATTGACCAACCAGGTATATATTGAAACCCTCTTTCAGCAAATATTTTCATTTGGAATAGGTGTAGAGCATAGATTCCTTAGATTATCTTCAGAAACTATTAGCCCGGTACAAATCGCAGCCAGTACCGGGACAGATTTTGAAAGGAATAATTATTACAGTGCTTTTGGATACCTGCTTCTGGATAGCTATGACGATAAATACTTTCCAAGCAGGGGGGTGAGTTTTCAGGGGAATACTAATGTCTACTTGTTTTCTCCGGCATCTAATGAAGATTTTTCAGAATTCTCAATTACAAGGGGGCAACTTGGCTATGCATTTACCCCTGTGAAAAGGCTTACTGCGAGAATCTCTTCTGAAACCGGATTCAGGATTGGGAACTACCCCAATAACGCTCTTAATTTTTTCCTTGGGGGATATGGTAATGATCTTATCAATAATATAATCCCGTTTTATGGGTATGATTTCATAAGCCTTTCAGGAGATAGCTATATAAAGGGTCTTGTGGAGCTGGATTACGAGTTTTTGAGAAGAAACCATATTATTGCCAGTGCAAATTTTGCCAATGTTGAGGATGATCTTTACAAAACAGGAAACTGGCTGAGTACTCCAGATTACAGCGGGTATGCTCTGGGCTATGGCCTGGAATCCCTCTTTGGTCCAATTGAAATAAAATATTCCTGGTCCCCCGAGTTAAGATCATCCCAGTGGTTCTTTAGCCTTGGATTCTGGTTTTAAAAATTAGAATTTGAAGATTTGAGGATTTGAAGATTTGAGGATTTTGGCTTAATTTTCAAATTGCCTCATTTTCAAATTTTCAAATCCTTTGAAACTCTTTTAATCCTTCCTTAAGAATGATTTTCATAAAAATTATCGATATTTGTGAGAATTGAAAATAAAGCCTTCAGAAAATACGAAAACGTTATAATTTCAATGGCTTTAGAACCTTAAATTAAATCCCTATGCCTTTTTATCACAAATTAGGAAAGATACCACATAAGAGGCATACCGTTTTTAAGAAACCAGATGGTAGTCTTTATTATGAACAATTGTTCGGGACTATAGGTTTTGACGGCATGTCCTCCAATATGTATCACGAGCACCGCCCAACCCAGGTGAAGGAAATAAAAGGGAGCTATAGTGTAAAGCCAAAGATTGCGAAGGAAAACAATATTAAATCCTATCGTTTCCGTGGCTTTCAGGTGCCTCCCCAACCGGATTATCTGGAAAGTCGTAAAGTAGTACTTACCAATAGTGATGTGGATATTATCCTGGCCGCACCGCAGGAATCTACACGGGATTATTTTTATAAAAATACAGATGCAGATGAGTTGTTGTTCATACACCAGGGCAGCGGGAAACTGCGCACCCACCTTGGAAATCTGGATTTCAAATACGGGGATTATCTTTTAATACCCCGGGGCACCATCTATAAGCTTGATTTTGATGATGAGGTTAACCGGCTTTTTATTGTGGAATCCCGGAGGCCAATATACACCCCTAAAAGATACAGGAACTGGTTTGGACAGCTGCTGGAGCATTCCCCATTTTGCGAGCGGGATCTTAGACAGCCATACGAGCTGGAAACTAACGATGAAAAAGGAGATTTTCTCATCAAGGTAAAAAAACAGGGGGAGATTTTTGATATGGTTTATGCCACCCATCCATTTGATGTGGTAGGCTATGATGGTTATAATTATCCTTATGCCTTTTCCATTCACGATTTTGAACCTATTACCGGGAGGATCCATCAACCGCCCCCTGTTCACCAAACGTTTGAGACAGATGCTTTCGTAGTTTGCAGTTTTTGTCCAAGGAAATATGATTACCATCCCGACGCTATTCCTGCGCCGTATTCCCATAGTAATATAGATAGTGACGAGGTGCTTTATTATGTAGACGGGGACTTCATGAGCAGGAATGATATTGAGGCCGGTCACATTTCGCTGCATCCTGCAGGAATTCCTCACGGGCCACACCCGGGCGCAGTAGAAAGAAGTATTGGCCAGGTGGAAACAGAAGAGCTTGCTGTAATGGTAGATACCTTTAAACCTTTAATGGTGACAGAGGATGCTATGAAAATTGCAGATGAGACATATCACCAGTCATGGCTGGAACACGACTAAATAAAGTATAAACGGGATTGGAAAGATTGTAAATTTCAACATCCAAACCTTAAGAACAATTATAAAAAACATAAAATGAGTACTGATAGCACATCATTAAAATTGAAAAAAACTGTTGAGCAGGCAGAAGATTTTTTGCCATTGCTGGGAACAGATTTTGTTGAACTATATGTAGGCAACGCCAAGCAGGCCGCCTTCTACTATCAGCAGGCGTGGGGGTTCCAGCCTGTAGCATACGCCGGGTTGGAAACCGGAAGAAAAGACAGCGTATCATACGTGCTGCAGCAAGATAAAATTCGCCTCGTGCTTACTTCACCACTACAGCCGGATGGGGAGATCAATGCACATATCAATAAACATGGGGATGGAGTTAAGGTAGTAGCTCTTTGGGTAGATGATGCCCGCAAGAGTTATGAAGAGACGACCAAACGTGGTGCAGAATCCTACGTGGAGCCCTATGTCATGGAAGATGAGAATGGGAAGGTTGTTATCTCCGGGATCCATACTTATGGAGAAACAGTGCATTTATTTGTAGAAAGAGGCGAATATAATGGGCCATTCCTGCCGGGTTATAAAAAATATGAACCTAGATTTAAAGTGGAGCCAACCGGTCTTAAATTTATAGATCATATGGTTGGAAATGTGGGATGGAATGAAATGAACAAATGGTGTGAATTCTACGCTAAAGTAATGGGGTTTGCTCAACTGGTGTCATTTGATGACAAGGATATTTCTACAGATTATACCGCCCTTATGAGTAAGGTGATGAGCAATGGTAACGGCAGGATCAAATTTCCAATCAATGAACCTGCTGAAGGGAAAAAGAAATCCCAGATCGAGGAGTATATAGATTTCTATAATGGTGCAGGAGTGCAGCATATTGCTGTTTCAACAGATAATATTATTGATACCGTGACCAAACTTAGGGACAGGGGCGTTGAGTTCCTTTATGTGCCGGAAATTTATTACGACACTGTTCTGGATAGAGTGGGAGAAATAGATGAAGAGCTGGAACCTTTAAAAGAACTTGGAGTTTTAATAGACAGGGATGATGAAGGGTATTTATTGCAAATATTTACAAAGCCTGTTTTGGACCGGCCAACAATGTTTTTTGAGATCATACAGCGTAAAGGTGCCCAATCTTTTGGAAAAGGGAACTTTAAAGCCCTTTTTGAGGCTATTGAAAGGGAGCAGGAATCTCGGGGTACACTGGAGTAATTATTAAAATATTGCCAATTTAAGAAATGAATTATTTAAAAAATTGCGATTTACATATACTTATGGTTAAAGTAAATTTTTGTGTTGCAAATAAGCTTTAAATGAGGGACTTTTGCACCGCATTTCGGAGTGGTTACCAAAGTGTATTAAATTTTTTTTTCATAATTTAAGTTTTAGTTGGTTAATAAGATAAAAACCCCGTCATTAATTTGATGGGGTTTTTTGTTTTGATACATTTGGAATAGTAATTGTAATTCTTAAAAATAGATAAGTTTTTTTGGTCTTGCCGGTATCTATAAATTTTAAAAAATGAAAGAAAACAGAATTGCAGTAGTATCACTTTTTTTATTACTTCTCCCTTTCAGCCTTTTTTCACAGGCTGCTTATGATGCCGGGGAGTGGTTTAAATTCAGGGTTCATTATGGTCCTCTTAATGCAGGTTATGCAACCATGGAAGTGGCAGAGGCTAGTCTTAACAATAAAAACACCTATCACGTAGTGGGCAAAGGCTGGTCTACGGGTGCTGTTCATGCATTTTTTAGGGTAGATGATAATTACGAAACCTATATAGATAAATATACCGGCCTGCCATATAGATTTATACGGCAAATTGATGAAGGAGGCCATACCCGCGACCAGCAGGTTGATTTTAATCACGATCTCAATAAAGCTTATGTCCTGGATAGGAAGCGTCATACGAATGATACATTTGAGGTTCCGGATGGGGTACAGGACATGCTTTCTGCCTTCTATTACCTTCGTAATGATCTTAATGGTAAACCGCTGGTACATGGGAAGGAATATACATTAAATATGTTCTATGGGGACGAAAGCAATGAGTTCAAGTTAAAGTTCCTGGGAAGAGAGGTTATTAACACAAAATTTGGTAAAATTGCGACATTAAAATTCCGTCCATATGTTTTGGCCGGGAGGGTATTTGAAGAGAAGGAAAGCCTCACATTTTGGGTAAGTGATGACAAGAACAAAATGCCAGTGAAGATAAGTGCAAAGCTTGTGGTTGGGTCACTAAGTGCCAGCCTGGAGGAATTTAAAGGACTTAAACATCCCCTTCAAATTATAATGGATAACTAATGCAAGAGATAAAGCCTGAAATAGCTGAAAGAATTATAAAACTGGAGGAAAAATTTAAAAATTCCGGCCAGGATATGGGTTCCTATCTGGATGGTCTTTTATATGATAAATATCTCACCTACTGGGATTATATAAGCCTTGATACCTTATTAAGCTTGCAAAATACCAAAACGCATTTTCCAGATGAGGAGATCTTTGTCACTTATCATCAAATAACAGAACTCTATTTCAAGCTCATTATTCATGAGCAACAACAAATTATCGCAGCCGAAGATCTTTCTGCTGCTTTTTTTGTGGAAAAACTTAATCGACTCAACCGGTATTTCAGGATCCTTATCAACTCTTTTGATGTGATGATCAAAGGGATGGACCGGCAACAGTTCCTGCAATTCCGCATGGCCCTGCTTCCTGCCAGCGGATTCCAGAGCGCGCAGTTCAGGATGATAGAGATCTATTCTACTCCTTTACAAC
>DATHWA010000318.1:0-2807 GCA_035461025.1 Gillisia sp.
GGTGCGCAGGTGTGTGAAGCAATTAGAAATACAGAAGGCATTTCAAATACTCCCATTCTAATGATGTCCGGGCTTGACGGCGCCAGGGAAATTTGTATCGCTGCCGGAGCTAATAATTTTATTGCCAAACCTTTTGAAGTGGATAGTTTCCTTAAGAGCATTGAAGAAACTATCGAAGAGGCCAAGAACCATCAGGATTAGAAAAGTTCTTGATAAATTACCCTAAAATATTTTTACTCGGTTCGGGTAAATATATGATGTTGTGTTGCAGTAAAATAATCACGGAAAATTTGGTTTAACCGTTGATCTTCCGCACACGCTTTAATTCCCAGAGAAGGATAGACCTGGATAATTTCCTTAGAAAGATCACGTACAGATGCTGTAGCTTGTTTGTGTATATTCTGTATATACTCTTCTTGAAACACCCCCTCGATTTTAATAATCTGCTCAATTTCTTCTGAAAATTTACCGATCTGGACATTGGAGTTAAATAGAATCTTTTTTAGGTTCTTCAATTTATCTGCAGTTGCAAAATTTCTTGCCTCTTCCAGAAAATGTTGAGCCATACCTATATAATTTACCCATAAAGTAAGATCTGCAAAGACAGAAAAATGGATTTTGAATATTGGTTGCGGCAGGAAAGTTTGATTATAGACGAAACTATATTTTTCTGTTATAACTTCTTCCTTCACTTCAAAGGAATGTGTGACAGTAGCTTTAAGGCCCATAGAATTCCAGTCTTCAATAACAGTGACATTTGCGGCAGGGATAATGAACGAACGAATTAATGGGGTTCCATCAGGATTCTTCATCTCTGTGCCATTTTCCCAAATTGCGGCATTTAAGGTAAAATGTGTAAGATAGGGAGCTCCGGTAGCATATTTCCATGTGCCGGAGATCTTATAGTGGTTTCCGGTTTTTTCAGCTGTTCCAAAAACTCCTCCGCTGCCACCAAAACAAACTGGTTTTTCGGTGTTTAAAAAAATTTCTTCTGCTACTTCAGTTTTTAAATTTCCGATGAAAAAATTAGCACCGCTGCATAAGGTAATGGTCCAACCTAAACTTCCGTCTATCCCGGCCAGATATTTTAATTTTTCAAGCCCTTCAGAAAAAGACATTTCCAAACCACCGTAAGAACGGGGCACCCATATATTCCAAAGATTTTCTTTTGCTATCCATTCGAGAACCCGGGATGGGAAAATCTTTGCATTAAAGCTATCCTTTCTAAGCTCCTGTATATTGTAGTCCTGCCTCATTTTTTACGATTTTACGCCATTTAAAATATCCGGATGTGCCAACGATAAACAAGAAAATAGTTAAACCGGCATAGATATATAGTTCTTTATAAAAGAGCAATGGGATTGCAATAATATTGCTGATATTAAGGTAGATCCAGTTTTCGATTTTTCTTTTTGCCATGAGCCACATTCCCGCCCAGGCAAAAGCGCTTACACCTGCATCCCAATATGGAACATCTGAATTGGTATAATTTTTAAGCCAGAAAATCATTAAGGTAAAGCATAGTATAACGATTCCAACTGCCTTAAGATGTTCAGATCTATCTGAATATGAAATTGGAGCGGTATCCTTTTGTTTACCATACTTCCAAAAAAACCACCCATAGATACTCATCACCAGGTAATACAGATGCAAAAGAATATCTGCATACAATTTGGAGCTGTAAAGCACCCACATACTTATAAGTATGGAGATAATGCCGAACAGATAATTATTGATGTTATTCTTTCTTGCCAGAAGAACCTGGGTTATTCCAAAAATTGTTCCCAGGAATTGTAGCCATGTAAGTTGAAAAAAAGATTCCTCTGTCATTGTTTTGCGTTTCAATGAAATGAGGAGATGAACCTGTAATTAACACTACATTTATTATTCCCTACGCCGGCATTATCCGGATCAGGTACAGAGCGCGGAGCTCCCGGGTATCATCTCAGCCTGCCACTGCAAGCACCCCATTTTGAATCGCAAATCTATAATTAAATTACTTTCTACCAAGAAGATTTTTAATAATTAAAGCAGGATTAGAGTGGAAGGGGAGGAGTGGAAGTAATTAAATCCCGGAATCTAAAAAGCGTTCCCTGAGATGATTTTTTATAGCTATCAATGTGATAAGTTCCGCACAAAAAAATGTCCCGCATTTTAATGCGGGACTTGAACATATTATCATAATTTGAAGCTTCTATTTCTTAGCTCTTTCCCTTAGGTATTCCTTATCTGTAAGATCGAGGATCATAGGGGTAATACTTGTCATCCCGTGCTTTATAGCCCAGCGGTCTGACCCTTCTTCCTCCGGTTCCAGCGGGATTACCGTGAACCAGTAATGTTGCCTTCCCATAGGATCTTTATTTGCAACTACTTTCCCATCGTATTCCCGAACAGAAAGATTGGTCCACATTATCTCACCATTTGGATTCCGTGGGAAATTTATGTTCAGCAACTCCCTGTCTTTTTCAAATGCAACTTCTTTAAGCGCTTTTGCAACGAAAGGTTTAAGGGCCTCAAAATCGGGTTCGTCATCTCCTACAGAAACACTGAAGGCGATTCCCCTTACTCCAAAAAGGACCGCTTGTCTTGCTGCAGAAAGGGTTCCCGAATGCCAGGCAGAATTTCCAATATTGGATCCAAGGTTGATCCCGGAGATCACAAGATCTATTTCATCAAAAAGGTGGGTTCCCATCGCAACACAATCTGCCGGCGTTCCATTTACCCTGTAAGCCTCAATTCCTTCAAAGTGAATAGGGGATTTTTTATAGGTGATAGGTTTCCCCGCAGTTATTGCCTGTCCCATTCCA
>DATHWA010000319.1:0-5644 GCA_035461025.1 Gillisia sp.
TAAGCCTGGTTTTTGCATGGGATGCTCCGCAAGCCAGGGCAGATGGAATGCTTAGATACACATTTCTTATGGTGGCAATAGCTTCAGCTGTACTGGGACTTTTTAGTTTTACCCTGCCTAAAACCCCGCCTAGTAGTAAAGGTGAGAAAGTAACCTTAAGGGATATACTTGGTTTGGAAGCATTGGCATTATTAAAAGGAAGAAATTTCCTGATGTTCTTTATATCTTCTGTACTTATTTGTATTCCGCTGGCATTCTACTACCAAAATGCAAATCCATTTTTAGCGGAAGTTGGGATGGAAGATCCAACCGCTATGATGACCATTGGACAAATATCTGAAGTGCTCTTCCTTCTACTACTTCCATTTTTCTTTAAAAAATTTGGATTTAAGATCACCCTGCTGGCCGGAATGCTGGCGTGGGCGCTTCGCTACCTGCTTTTTGCCTATGGCGATGCCGGAGAACTTGTTTATATGCTTATTATTGGAATTGCCTTACACGGGATATGTTATGACTTCTTCTTCGTTGCCGGCCAGATCTATACAGATTCCAAAGCGGGTCCAAAAATTAAAAGTGCTGCACAGGGATTAATTACCCTGGCAACATATGGTGTAGGGATGTTAATTGGTTTCTGGGTTGCAGGACAAATAAGCGATATGTATCTTAACCCCGATGGCAGTCATGACTGGGAAAGTATATGGATTGTTCCGGCAGCATTTGCCTTTGTAGTGATGATTTTATTTGCTATTTTCTTCAAAAATGAAAAACTTGACAAAAAAGTTATAGACAACATTTAAATATAAAATATGAGTAAAAAAATAAAACTTGCAATTCTTGGTGGTGGAGGTGATTCCCTTATAGGAATACTTCACAGGGTTGCTGCGGGCATGTTTGACCATTTTGAATTGGTAGGAGGAGTTTTTAATCTAGAGCTTGAGGAAAGCAAAAATTTTGCCCGTGAAATTGGAATAGGGACAACCAGGATATATAAAGATCTTGACGCCCTTATAGCTGCTGAAAAAGCATTGCCTGAGGAAGAAAGAGTACAGGTAGTTTCTATACTCACCCCAAATTTCCTTCACTTCCCAATGGCTAAACAACTACTGGAGAATAACTTCCACGTGATTTGTGAAAAACCCCTTACTACAACTTATGAGGAGGCTAAGATCCTGGAGGAGACTTATAAAAATTCAAACTCCGTATTTGCCGTGACCTATACCTATACAGGTTATCCTATGGTGCGACAAATGAAGGAAATGATTACTGAAGGTGTTCTTGGAAAGATCCAGAAGATAGATGTACAATATTACCAGGGATGGATAAACCCCATCATACATGATGCAGAAAAAAGGGCGAATACCTGGAGGCTTGATCCTGAAAAATCAGGAATAAGTTGTTGTGTTGGCGATATTGGTACTCATGCATTTGATATGATTGAATATGTAAGCGGGATGGAGATCAAAAATGTCCTGGCAGATCTTAATTACCTCTATAAAGATAACCGAATGGATATAGACGGTACTATTTTATTACGCTTTGATGAATTTGTAAAGGGAGTGATAAGAACCAGCCAGATTGCAACCGGGGAAGAGAATAATTTTACGGTAAGTATCTATGGAGAGAAAGCAGGACTTAAATGGGAGCAGGAAAACCCAAATTACCTCTACCTTCTTGAGGATGGGGAACCTATGAAGGTCCTAAAACCGGGACATGTATACAATAGTAAATTATCCCTGGACGGCACAAAACTTCCTCCGGGACATCCGGAAGGTATTTTTGATTCAATGGGAAATATCTACAAAGGAGTTGCCCGTGCTATTAGAAAAGAAGATTATCACCCGGGAGAGTTTCCAACTATACGGGATGGAATAAGAGGGATGAATTTTATTGAAAAAGCAGTAGAATCACATCAAAATGGAAATGTATGGGTGAAAATAGATGAGTAATCTACACCCTTAATTTAAAAATATAGGATTAGTATGAAAACAATTAAAGGACCTGCGGTATTTCTTGCGCAGTTTATGGATGATCAACCACCGTTTAATTCCCTGGATGGCCTGTGTAAATGGGCAGCAGACCTGGGCTACAAAGGAATCCAGATACCTACCTGGGAGAAGGCATTAATAGATCTTAAGCAAGCGGGAGAAAGCAAAGATTATTGTGATGAACTCAAGGGAAAAATTGAAGCTCACGGGCTGGAAATCACAGAGCTCTCCACTCACCTGCAAGGGCAACTGGTAGCAGTACATCCTGCATATGATACTATGTTTGATAATTTTGCACCAAAAGAAGTTCACAATAATCCTAAACAACGAACAGAATGGGCGGTAAATCAGCTTAAAAGCGCAGCTAAAGCCAGCCGTAATTTGGGGCTGGATGTACACGGAACCTTTAGTGGTTCCCTACTTTGGCATACAGCTCATCCATGGCCCCAGCGTCCACAAGGCCTGGTAGAAATGGGCTTTGCTGAACTTGCCAAGCGATGGTTACCTATTCTCAATGCATTTGATGAAGTTGGTGTGGATGTTTGTTACGAAGTCCACCCCGGGGAAGACCTGCATGATGGGGTAACTTTTGAAAGGTTCCTCGATGCAACCAACAACCATAAAAGAGTAAATTTATTGTATGATCCAAGCCACTTCGTCCTGCAACAGCTAGATTATATTGAATATATCGATCATTACCACGATTATATTAAAATGTTCCACGTCAAGGATGCCGAGTTTAATCCTACAGGGAAGAAAGGAACTTTTGGAGGGTATTCAGATTGGATAGACCGCGCAGGAAGGTACAGGCACCCGGGAGACGGGCAGGTGGATTTTAAGACAATCTTCTCTAAATTGACAGAATACGGCTGTGATGTCTGGGCGGTAATGGAATGGGAATGCTGTATTAAATCTCCAGAGCAGGGAGCCCGTGAAGGTGCAGAGTTTATTCAGAAACATATTATTGAGGCTACTCAAAAGAAATTTGATGATTTTGCCGGTAGTGAAATAGATGAAGAAAAATTAAAGAAGATCTTAGGAACCAATTAAAACCATCCATATGAAAAAAACGAGTATTTTATTAATGGCCGTTGCCGTGTTCACATTGAGTTGTAAAGACAATGATCGTAATACAGACGATGACGACCTAATGCAAACTGAAGAAGAAACCATGCAACAAGACAGAGAACAGGAGGAATTAGCCCTTTTCAACGGAGAAAACCTCGATGGTTGGAAAGCATATAACTCCAGTGAGATCACTCAATGGAACGTTGAAGACGGCGCTGTGGCCTTTACTCCTGCTGAAGGAGAGAGAGCCGGAACAGAAAATATCATTACAGAGGAAGAATATACCAACTTTGAACTTTCTCTTGAATGGAAAGTTTCTGAAGGTGGAAACAGCGGAATAATGTGGGGAGTACAGGAAGACGAGAAATTTAATGAGCCTTACCTTACAGGACCGGAAATACAGATCCTTGACAATAAGGCTCACCCTGATGCTCAAAATGGACCTATACGCCAGGCGGGTGCATTGTATGATATGGTAGAACCGTCCAGCGATGTCACCAAACCGGCAGGAGAATGGAATTCTATGGTATTAAGAATTGACTATGAAGAAAATAGAGGTACAGTTACCCTAAATGGAACTCAAACAACAGAATTCCCTCTTCACGGAGAGGAGTGGGATAATCTTGTAAAGAATTCAAAATTCAGTACCTGGGAAGATTTTGGAAAACATCGCACCGGCCACATAGCCTTGCAAGACCACGGAGATAGAGTATGGTACAGAAATATCCGAATTAAAGAATTAAATAAGTAAAATACCTTTTTTAAATATAAAAGGCTGCACTCTCACTGGTGCAGCCTTTTTATTTATTCAATCGGGCTTTTTTCCTTAATTTCATAAAAAATTGAACCTATGATCACTACTAAGATATATTTTGAGAATGAGGCCGGAGAGAAGCTTGCCGGTTACCTTGAATTACCATTTAATCAGGATCCTCATAACTTCGCGCTATTCGCTCACTGCTTTACCTGTAATAAAAATTTTAAAGCTGTTAAAAATATAAGTACTTCTCTTACAGAGAAAGGCTTTGGGGTTCTTAGGTTTGATTTTACCGGTTTGGGAGAAAGTGAAGGAGAATTTGCAGACACCAATTTTTCCGGAAATGTAGAGGACCTTATAAGCGCGGCAGGATACCTTGAGGAAAATTATAAATCACCGTCACTTTTAATTGGACATTCCCTTGGAGGTGCTGCAGTGCTTGTTGCTTCCCAAAAATTACCTTCGGTTAAAGCGATTGCAACCATAGGTGCCCCTTCTACCCTTTCACATGTTACCCATTTATTAGAGGGGGGAATTGATAAAATACATCAGGAAGGTGCAGCGACCATTAACATTGGAGGACGGCCATTTAAAATAAAAAAACAGTTCCTGCAGGATCTGGAGGGGCTTAAATTAAAATCTATTGTAAAGGACCTTAAACAGTCTTTACTCATTCTGCATTCCCCCCAGGATAACATCGTTGAAGTAAAAAATGCTGAAGAGTTATACGTGGCTGCAAGACATCCAAAAAGTTTCGTCTCTCTGGATGGAGCAGATCATTTACTATCTAAGAAGGAAGATTCTCTATATGCAGGTTCCCTTATTGGAAGCTGGGCCTACAGATACCTGGATCACCCAGAAATTCCTCAACCGGAATCCAAACACGAGGTAGTGGCTCAATTAGGAGAAAAAGGATACACTACTTATATAAGATCCGGAAATCACCAGTTCATTGCAGATGAACCGGAAAGTTTTGGAGGAAATGATTATGGTCCTTCTCCATATGATCTTCTTTCAGCAGCACTGGCCTCCTGTACCTCAATGACTCTTCAAATGTACGCCCGTAGAAAAAAATGGCCTTTGGAACTAGTGGAAACCCATGTAAATCATTCCAAAGCTCACGCCCAGGATTGTGAGGATTGTGAGAGTAATTCGGCCAAAATAGATACTTTTCAAAGAGATATTATATTAACCGGAGACCTCGATCAAAAACAAAGGGAAAGGTTGCTGGAAATAGCCGATAAATGTCCTGTACATAAAACCCTTCACAGCAATGTTCAGATCATTAATAAACTAATAGATTAAATTTCATTGGTGTCCCATTAAAATAAGTAGATCCTCCGCAAATCATGTTATGTACAGTAATAGGACAGTTTAATTAACCCACGGGGCTGGTCGTGGATCAAAATATTTTTTTCAAGATTTTCGAAAGGGTAAAATTCCTGTTTTCGGATTAACCAATAATTTGGTCCAGGCTCTATATTCTATAAGCAAAGCGATCCAGACTCTTTTCCCGGACCACAATGAGTAAATTTATTTCTTTATTTTTCTTTTAAGCTTTTCGAAAAAATCCTCTCCGGCACCCGGTCTTTCATATCCAATAAGGAAACCAAGTGGTTTTAATTCCCGGTTGTGATCAAAGATGATCTTAAGGATACCAAAGATAGGAACGAATAAAATTAAGCCTGCAGCTCCCCATAAAGCCCCTCCCAGGATAATTGCAATGATAACAAAAAGAGGGCTTTGCTGCACCTCAGACCCTATGATAACGGGTTCGAGTACATAACTTTCTATTAACTGGATAATTATTACTAATATGATAAAGATGATTATT
>DATHWA010000320.1:0-6579 GCA_035461025.1 Gillisia sp.
TCCTCCAGCGTCTCCACAGACTCTTTCTTAGCTTTCAAGAGGATATCTGTAAGCAGCCGCGCATTTTCCCTGCTTACCGCCGTTATATTTACCTCATCCTCCTTGCTACCTGCAGTTTCTATCACTACGCTGTAGACATTAATGAGGCGCTGCACTAAATACCTTTTTAAATAAACCTGCTGAATTTTGTCAAATGATATGGCGATATCCTCTGTAGAAAAAACCCCTTTTTGAAGAACGAACTCTTCTCTGGAATAATCGATATAAAATAGGAACCTCCTGTAATATACCCAGCTGTATCCAAGGGTTACAACTGCAAGCGCTACTATTCCCAGGATCACATACACAACGGTTGCTGCTGATGGATTGCTGAGTAAAAAGTAAACTCCCAGTACCCAAAATCCTCTCAAGAATCTATATAAAGTGGTAAGGAAGATAAGCACTACCCCCAGGATGGATTGTCGCTGCGGATGGCTAAAGGCCTCAGTTGTCATTATTAGTGATCTTGACTGCTAGTGCCTCTTTGAGTTCCCGGGCACGCATTGGTTCAAGGCCGGGAATGCTCAGGTCACTTCCACTCCCTCCTGCTGTAAATACCTGGATGGATGCGATATTCAGAAATTTATCAAACACATCCCTGGATATTGAAACATGTTGGATTCGGTTAAACGGCACTACTGTCGTACTATTGACAAAAAAGCCCCGGCGGTATAGAATATCTTTCTCCCGTAAAGCATAGCCGTAATTTTGCTGTAATTTAAAGGTATTCCAGAATCTGAATAAAAAATAAAGCAAAATAGCTGTAAGCGCTAACCATAAAGTATATGGATTAATATTGTAATAAAACATAGCTCCCCAACCGGCAAAAACAAAAAGCATAAAGATCCCTGTTTGCAAAAATGATTTTAGTAAATAATTTTTAGAAATGTTTTGAAAGCTAACCTCTTCATATTTAGGAAGGCTGCTTAAATCTATGCTATGATTGGAGAAATTTTCCATTACGGAAGCCATTTCTTTTCAAAATTGGGCTTTCTTTTTTCCAGAAAGGCATCCCTTCCTTCTTTAGCTTCATCTGTCATATATGCCAGCCGCGTTGCTTCCCCTGCAAAAACCTGCTGCCCAACCATTCCGTCGTCTGTAAGGTTCATGGCAAACTTCAGCATTTTTATAGAGGTTGGGGATTTTGCAAGTATCTCCTGTGCCCACTCATAAGCGGTAGCTTCCAATTTTGCATGAGGGACAACGGCATTTACCATCCCCATTTGAAAAGCCTCCTGCGCAGAGTAATTTCTGCCCAAAAAGAAAATTTCCCTTGCTCTCTTTTGCCCTACCATTTTAGCAAGATAAGCACTACCATATCCTCCGTCAAAGCTGGTCACATCTGCATCTGTTTGTTTAAAGATCGCGTGCTCCTCACTGGCGAGGGTAAGGTCGCATACCACATGAAGGCTGTGCCCCCCTCCAACTGCCCAACCCGGGACCACTGCGATTACCGCCTTGGGCATAAATCTTATTAAGCGTTGTACTTCCAGGATATTAAGCCTGTGCATCCCATCTTCTCCCACGTATCCCTGGTGTCCCCTGGCCTTCTGGTCTCCCCCACTACAAAAGGAATAAACTCCATCTTTTGATGAGGGACCTTCAGCTGAAAGTAGAACCACCCCTATGGAAGTATCTTCCTGGGCATCATAAAAAGCATCATATAATTCGCTGGTGGTTTGTGGTCTAAACGCGTTCCTTACATCCGGCCTGTTAAAGGCTATTCTTGCAACTCCGTTGGATTTCTTATAGGTGATATCCTGATATTTTTTGGCGGTGAGCCATTCTATATTATGCATAAGCTTATTTTTAAAGTAAAAATATAATTTTAATGTGAATTCCCCGGCCCAAAGCAGCTACTACTTTAAGCAGAGTTGAAATTGCTGTTCTTTATTGTTTAAGAATTTCGTCCAGGCTCTAGATTCCAGAAGCGGTCCAGACTCTCTCCCCAAACAATATTTTTTCTGTTCTCAATCATTCACTGCACCTTTAATTCCTATTCTCTGGTTTTTGCATAGTTCTTGATTATATTTGTAAAAACCGGAATTTAATGAAGTCAGTGGGTCTCATAATAGTTTTTCTTTTTTCTTCCTGGATTGGGATGGCTCAGGAGATCCCGGCAATAAGAGAAGAATCCCGGGATTTCATTATTGAAAGACTGGAAATACGACCTTCCCTTACTATTCTGGGCCCGGAAGTCCCTAACACAGGAAATTTTCGCATTAGAGAAGTAAATTTTGATACCGCTCTTGAACGTAGAGAGGTAGATATCGCTGCTTTGATGGCACAGGACAGACAAATGAAAAGGCGAACTGTGGAACTGGCCCCACCTGTGCAGGTACCCCAGGCACCTTCCGGCAATCTTACAACCAGACATAATGATTTCCAGATGGGTACCAGGTTCTTTAACCAATCCTTTAGCCCTGAATTGCAAACACGCGGAACGAGGAATTCAGTTTACAGAAATGCCGCGGAAACTACCGGAGCAACATATCTTAATAGTTATCACAACCCATTCCTGAGAGGTCGTGTTTATTCACCCTATTCGCGAGGTTACTATTATTGATTAGGAATTAGATAAATTCCGTCTTCTTTTATGTCTATTTGCCTTTGCTTATATAGGGTTCCAATAGCTTTCTTAAAACTCTTCTTGCTCATTTGAAGTTTCTTCTGGATTTCATCCGGCGAAGATTTATCGGTGAGCGGCAGAAAACCATTCTTCAGTGATAGCTCATTAAGAATATCCTGAGCATTGGGTTCTATACTTCTGTAACCCGGCCGCTGCAGGGTAACATCTATTTTACCATCCGGCCTGGTCTTCTTCACCCAGCCCTTAAGCCTGTCTCCCACCTGTAAGTCCTGGAAAAGGTCATCTTTAAAAATTAACCCCTGGTGAATCTCGTTAACAATTACATTTACTCCCAGATCTGTTGGATTGGCAACAATAAGGTCTACTTCTTCAAAAGGTTCTACTGTAATTTCCCGGTTATCAAGGAAAGCATTGGTTTTACTGGAAGCAACCAGCCTGCCTGTTTCCTCATCCAGGTAACAAAAAACAAGGTACCAGCTGTCTTTCCGCATTTTGGAAGCCATTTCCCTGTAAGGAACAAAAAGGTGTTTTTCCAGTCCCCAGTCTAGAAAGGCCCCGATATCACTCACCTCAACGCATTTTAAATAGGCAAATTCATCCAGCTTTACATAAGGATCTAAAGTTGTAGCAACCGGGCGTTCCTGGTGGTCCAGGTATACAAAAACCCTGATCTCATCCCCAATATCAAAATTGTCCGGTTTATATTTATTAGGAAGCAACACCTCGTCACCTTCATTATTTTCAAGAAATAGTCCGGGCTCTGTATCCCGGTTGATTTTCATAGTATGGTATTCCCCTACTGTAAGCATAGTTCAAATTTTAAAAATGTAAAGATAAGTCAATAAAACGGCTAAACCTTAAACTCAAAAAATCCGCTTCCTGTTACCAAAAAGCGGATTTTTTCAGGGTGTTTTAATTCTTGAAAACACTTTCCTTTTTAAAGTGCCGGGTAAGCATATAATACACTACAGCACGGTATTTATTTCTATTGGATTTCCCATACTTCTCAATTACAGCATTCATTCCTTCATCCAGTTTGTTGTCGTTCTTTAATCCGAGTTTTTTGATCAGGAAATTATTCTTTACTGTTTCCATTTCAGATTCTGAAGAACTTGCTACTGTTTCTGCATCGCTTCTAAAAATACTTGGTCCGCAGGCCTCTGTTACTTTTCTAAGAAGATCCACATCCGGTTCTTCCCCAAGTTTCTCTTTTACCTCCTGAATATATTTTCCAACTTTTTCCTCGGTCTTAGTTGCCATGTGATATATTTTAATGGTTAATATCCTTAAAGTTAAAAAACATAACCGTTAAAAAGGAATGACAAATCTTAAGATTTCATAAAACTGAAATATTCCAGCAGCACCTCATCATTAAGTTTCCGGGGTGTAAAGATCTCCAGCAGCTTTGGTTTTTCTGAAGGATCAAAGAAACCTTTTAATGCCTCCTCTATTTCAATTGTGTCCTTTGCAGCCATATATTCCAGGTCATGCATCTGGCAAATTGAAGCTGCATTCAGGTCATGAACCGTTTCAAAGTAAGTATCAAAATTCTCTGTATTTTTATTTCCCGGCAATATCCTGAAGATACCTCCCCCCGCATTATTAAGCACAATAATCCTGAAGGTTTTAGGGATATAATTATTCCATAGCCCATTACTATCATAGAAGAAACTTAGATCCCCACAAATGAGCAGGGTTGGTTCCTTACTAACAATCGCTGCACCCACTGCTGTTGACACACTGCCATCAATCCCGCTAGTTCCGCGGTTACAGTACATTTTTTGCGTTTCATCCCATCTAAAAAGCTGGGCATATCTTACCGTGGTACTGTTTCCCAGCTGCACATTATAATTTTTCGGAACCTTCGGAACTACAGATTGCATCGCCCGTAGATCTGAATAAGGGATCTCTTCCATATATTGTTCGTGTCGCTGCTGCCTCTCTTTTCGCACCCCTTTCCATATTTCAGCATAGTTACTGGCCACAGGCTTTGTAAGGCTCAAAAAATTCTGAAAAAAGGAATTTACAGAAGTTTCAAAATGTTTATTGAGGCAGAAAAATGTGTTATAAGCTTTCTTAGGATCAACGTGCCAGTGCTGTTGAGGCTGATAATTACGCAGAAAAGATTTGATCTTTTTGGAAACTATCATCCCACCAAAGGTGAGCAGGATATCCGGCTGTAGTGCCCGGAACTGCTCTTCAGCATCACTGGATCGTTCTATAGGGCCAATTAAAGTATCAATACGGGTAAAGAATTCAGGGTGTTGGAGATTGGAAGTAGTTTCCGTAAACACCAATACAGAATCATCCTGGGCCAGCATTTCCAGGAATTGTTGTTCTACGGCATTTGGTTGCGCGACTCCCACGATCACCATTTTTCGTTTCGCATTGTTCCAGAGCTCGGCATAGGGAGTGAGTTCTTTTTCAGTATATATTCTTTCCTTGATATCGGGATAGATCTGTAGTGGTTTTACCGTAAGGTCATCCACCATATCATAAAGCGGCTCATAAAACGGAACATTTATATGCACCGGACCTTTATCTTCCAAAGCCTTGTTTAATGCGAGGTTGATCTCCCGTTCGTTGTGTCTTTGCGATTCAAATTGTTTTTGCTGAAGTTTCTTATCTGTAGCCTCACTTTCCAGGACTACTTCTGAATGCAGGTTGGCCGAATATAAAATATGGTTTTCAAATACGTTCTTTTGCCTGATGGTTTGCCCGTCACCAATATCTATTCTCTCAATTGGTCTATCGGCTGAAATTACCACCAGCGGGATATCGCTATAGAATGCTTCAGCAATGGCAGGATAATAATTGAGCAAGGCAGAACCGGATGTGCACACGATGGCTACCGGTTCCTGTAATTGCTGGGCCATCCCAAGCGCCATAAAGGCCGCACAGCGTTCATCAACGATGCTGTAAGGCGTTATCTCCGGGTGATGGGTAAATCCTATAGTTAGAGGTGCGTTACGCGATCCCGGGGAGATCACCACGTGTTTTATATTCTTGGCTACACAAAGGGTAACTATGGATTGTGCAACAGGTATTTTTGAGTATTTCACAAAGATTGATTTCTACAATTAAAACTCCTCAACTTAAGGATTGGGTGTTTTCACAAAGACAAATGTTTCAGATTCAAAATTACGATTCTAAATTCATATTTTAACCCACTTTCCTATCCTGCATATCCAAAACCTCTTTCATAGTTCCCGCCTTATTGAGTGTTTCTTCCCATTCGGCAGAAGGAACACTTTCCGCAGTGATGCCACCCCCCACAAAAAGTTCAGTTGTATCCTTATTTAGCTTCATACATCTTAAATTTACATAAAGCGAAGTTTTGGTAACCTGTGCGGCATAAACCTGATTCTCGGTATTTCTCCGGTTCCCGCTGCGCTTTATCTCCTGCTTCATATTGATTTCACCAAGAAAGCCCGTGTAGAACTCCCTGTCATAATTTTCATTTGCAAGAATAAACTTTTTCGCTGCATCTTTTGGAAGTCCGCAAATGGCGGGGGTTGGATGAATGGCAGATATTAATTTTGTAAGACTATCATTTTCTGTTTCTGAAGGTTTCTTCTCTTTTTCAAAATCAGCATCCTCAGAGTTCGATTTCCCTATCTCCCCCGTGATATCTGTTCTTAGATGTAAGAGATTGCCCGCTCTACTGGTATAAGGCCCTTTTAGCTGAATGTTTCTGCCGCTTTCCTTTAAGTTTTCCAGAACAGCATCGGTAACAAACTGCTGCTCCTTTTTTTCCTTATTGCCCCATTTCACTTCCAAGCTTCCATTATACTGCTGCGTACCGGCCAGAGCCATTGTACGAAATCTGTTTCTCTCCACTTCCAGCAAAACTTCAGGAGTAGCCCCGAGCCAGGTACCTAACATTGGATGAAAGAGAAGATAGACATAAGCATTTGGATATTTCTTCAGAAGCCGTTGAAACAGTTTCA
>DATHWA010000321.1:0-11421 GCA_035461025.1 Gillisia sp.
ATTGGTGAACAGGCAAAATAGAACAGTTATTAATGAGGAAACAACCCCCGGATATTCTTTACTAAATTTTGGAGTGAACAAATCCTGGTTTATGAACGGAACAACTATAGAGGGAGGTGTTACACTACAAAATGCATTGAACAAAACCTATACAGATCATATGTCAATTTTACGGGCTTTCAATGTTTCCAGCCCGGGAAGGAATATAATGGTAAATCTTAGATACAGTTTCTAAGTTTATATGCCCCTTTCCTTCTGAATATGTTCATAAGCCTCCTGGACTTTTCTGAACTTATCCTCGGCACCTTTACGGTATGCTTCATCCATATGTTGAAGTTTATCTGGATGATATTTCTTCGCCATAGTCCTGAAAGCTTTTTTCACTTCAGCATCTGTAGCGCTCTTTTCAATCTCAAGGATGGTATAGGCATTATCCACGCTCTTGAAGAACATCGCTTTGATACTCTCAAAATCCCGCTTCATCAGGTTAAGAAAACCTGATATTTCGTACAGCTGGTTGAGTTCTGCATTTGAAACCTGTCCATCTGCCTTGGCAATGCTGAAGAGGAAGTGGATAATTTGCAGCCGCACTTCATAACGGGTTCGCTGCTGCAGGTATAATCCAATACGTTGAGCAGAGATTTCCCTGTTCTTTATGACTTCATTAAAGGTACGAAAGGTTGCATTCGCACGCTCTTTCCCGTAAGCCTGCACAAAATAAGCTCTTACGTAATCCAGTTCGGTTTGAGAGACTTTACCATCGGCTTTAATTACTATCGAAGCAAGGGAGAGGAGGTTGAGTTCAAAATCCCCGGGAGAGACCCGTTGTTCATCGCCGCCAAAGCTGGTTTTAAAACTTCCGGAAGACCGGCTCCAGTTGTCTATAACGGTACCAAGAATAAATCCAAGAATTGCACCTGCGTATCTAAAAAACATGAAGCCAACAATGGCCAGTATCCATTTAAACATGTAATTTTTTTCTTCTTAAGCTGCAAAGATAACATTTTGAGAAAGTTTAAGACCAGTATGAGGAAACATTACTTTAGGTCCACTTTTTGAGGTTTAATTTAACCCCATATTAACCATATTTCCCGTTTAAGGTTTTATCTTCTATGAAGTGAACAATGCTTAATTTATAAACGAAAATTAAAATAATTATGCGAACTGCAATTATATTGTTTTTGACACTATTTACCAGTTTTTCGATTTCTTCGCAGGACTTAACCCCGGGGCAACCGGGACAGGACCCGCGGGAGATAGCCAGAGAGGCTACTGAGAGATGGAACCTTGAACTTTCTCTTACCGCAAAACAGGCGAGATTAATGGAGAAAAAGATCCTGAAATTTGAAATGAAAAAGGAGGAATTGCTCAATTCTAAAATGAATGAAGAAGCAAAAAAAGCCAGGTTGACTGCACTTCAAACGCAGGAGTCCAATGAATTTAGAAACATTCTTACCAAACCTCAGTTTGAAAAATATCTCGCGGTAAAATCGGAAAAATTGATGCCGGGCAAGAAGAAAAAGGACAGGAAAGATGGTGAACAGGAGTAGGTAAATAATTACGTCTCATAGGATGCAACTATGAGCGTATAGAAACAGTAGATATCTAAGGATAAACTTAATTACGTATCTTTGTTACTCATAATAATTTAATTAAAAAACCCAATATATGTATCCAGCAGAATTAGTTAAACCAATGCGGGAAGATCTTACTAAAGTAGGATTCGTAGAGCTACATACCGTAGCAGATGTTGAGGAAGCAATGCAACGAAAAGGAACTACCCTGGTAGTAGTAAACTCTGTATGTGGCTGTGCTGCGGCAAATGCCCGTCCAGGTGCAAGAATATCATTACAAAACTCAAAAACTCCGGACAATCTCGTAACTGTGTTTGCAGGAGTAGACAGGGAAGCAACAGATAAGGTTCGTGGTATGATGGTTCCTTTCCCACCTTCTTCTCCTTCTATGGCACTGTTCAAAGATGGCGAACTTGTCCATATGTTAGAGCGTCATCATATTGAAGGACGTCCTGCAGAAATGATTGCAGAAAACCTTGTAAGCGCTTATAACGAGTTTTGTTAAAGAGCATAGCTTCAAGTTCAATTTTAAAAGCCGGCTTTTTTCAATGCCGGCTTTTATATGTCTAAAGATGAGAGATTTTTAGTAACTTTCCTGAAACCTAAACAATCTGCCCATGAAATTCTTTCTCTCACTTTCCCTTTTCGTAGGGATCTTTGCCAGTTGTGAACAACTCGCCGCCACTGAAGATCAGGAAATAACCAAAGAACAACTGGACCAGCAACTCCTGGCCATTGAAGCCTTAATTGAAGCAGGCGGCTGCTCTACTGCCGGGGAGTGCCATTTTATCCCGTATGGAAGCAAGGCTTGTGGAGGCCCACAGGGCTATTTAATTTTCTCGTCAAATGTTGACAGGGATGAGCTGCAAAATAAAGTAGATATCTATACAAAAGCAGAGGCTACATACAATGAACAGCAGGGAATCATGAGCGATTGCAGCATCCCACCGGAACCACAAAAACTGGACTGCGTAGATGGAAATTGTACAAGGCTGGAATAAGAGGACCTAAATTGGCATAAAAATGTATTTTTGCAGTAGTTAAACTGTGCCATGAAGAAAATTTTATCCTACCCCCTAACGGTAATATGTTACTTCTTTTTCTTTTCAAATCTCCTCCTTTTTCACGTGATCCAATGGCTGGCACTAAAACTTGGAGGTTACCAGGCACATAAAAAATCTGTAGACATCTTTAACCTGTTCCTTATGAGGAGCCTAAATATCATGGGCACCAGGTTTAGTATTGATAACCCTTACGACATTCCGATAAACAGGACCTGCATCTTTGTAGCCAATCACCAGGGAATGTATGACATCCCCCCTATCATTTGGTTCCTAAGAAAACATCACCCAAAATTTATTAGCAAAAAGGAGCTGGGAAAAGGTATTCCCGGTATTTCGTTTAATTTAAGGCACGGTGGTGGTGCGTTAATTGACAGGAAAAATCCAAGAGAAGCGATAACTGCGATTTCAAATTTTGCTAATTATCTAAAGGCTACTAAACGCTCTGCAGTAATATTTCCCGAGGGTACCAGGAGTAGAACAGGCCAGCCCAAAAAATTTGCTGTAACGGGGCTTCAAGTGCTCTTTAAGAAGCTTCCAGATGCTCTTGTGGTACCAATTACGGTAAACAATTCCTGGAAACTCTTTAGATACGGGAACTTTCCTTTGGGAATAGGAGTCCACGTGAAATTAAAGGTTCACGAACCCATTCCGGTAAATTCAGATGATGCAGCCAGCCTTATTGCCCTGGTGGAAAGAACAATTATTGCTGATATTAGATAAAATTTCAATTTCTTCGGAAAGCACTTCAGAAAAAATGAATAAAAAGAATAGCGCTCAAATTATAGCCGATACCATTGTCTTCGTAAAACAAAGCCTTACAAATGCTGAAGGTGGACACGACTGGTTTCATATTGAAAGGGTATACAACAATGCGCTTCATATAAACCGGGAGGAAGGCGCAAATGAGCTTATTGTGGCACTGGGGGCACTACTTCATGATATAGCCGATTATAAATTTCACAATGGGGATGAAACCGTGGGGCCGGCGAAGGCCAGAAAATTTCTTAGCACCCAGGGAGTGGATGAGGAAGTTGTAACGCACGTAGAGAAGATCATTGAAAACATCTCTTTTAAAGGTGGTAATCTCGAACGTAAATTTAGTTCCAGGGAACTGGATGTGATCCAGGATGCCGACAGGCTCGATGCTCTTGGTGCGATAGGTATAGCCCGCACATTCAACTATGGCGGTTTCAAAGGTAGGGCACTCTATGACCCGGCAATAAAGCCAAATCTCAATATGAGTAAAGAGGAATATAAAAATTCCACTGCCCCCACTATTAATCACTTCTATGAAAAATTACTTCTCTTGAAGGATAGGATGAATACTGTGACCGGGAGAAAAATGGCAGAGGAAAGACATCATTTTATGGAAGATTTTCTAACCCAATTCTATGCAGAGTGGCTGGGTGAAAAGTAAAAGATCCCGTTTCCGGGATCTTTTTATATTTCTTAAAACCAGGCACTCCAGGGGATTCTGGATAGCATTACAACAAGAGCCAGCGTATAGAAAATTGCCAGCATCTTAAATTTAGGTTTAGAGGTAAGCTTTGTCTTATGTTTAGAATAACCCATGGTAACCAGCACTACTGCGATGATCATCATAAGAGGATGTTCCACAAGGTATAGCCTTAGCACAGAGTCTCCCATGACACCGCCCATTCCCTCTTGTCCAAACATTCTGAAGTATGGGGAAACAAAATATAGCACCAGGCCTATTAGAAGTTGAATATGGGTTACGATCAAGGTAAACAACGCGATCCTGAAATTGGTTGCACCATACTCCTTACCGGAAGTAAATCCTACAAGGGCATTAATGGATGCTACAATTAGTAATAGAAGTACCAGGTAGGCCCAGTAGGAGTGAATAAAGAGAACTGTTTCGTACATAATAGTTAAGTTTTACCAAAGATAGTTTTTTCTAACAAAAAAAATAGCCCCGGAAGTCCGGGGCTATCTATTAAAAATTATGACTGCTGATTAGAATGAATATCTTAGACCAACCTGCATTTGCCATCTTGATGATTGCAAACCTGAATCATCTATGATATTTTTGGTTTCCAAAGATCTTGGGTCAAAAGTAAACTGCGGTGTTGTTCCATCTGCAGCAAACCCCTGGAAAGATGCCAGTTGAACCTGTCCAAAGTTAGCAAAGGTTCTTTGACCCCAGTCCTTATTAAGGAAGTTTGTGAAGTTAAAGATATCTGCAGTAAATTCAAATCTGTGATTAGTTTCTTTGATTTGAAGTCTGAATTCCTGAGCAAACTTAAGGTCAAGTATGTGAGTCCAGTTTGTACGATCTGCATTTCTCTCAGCAAAATCACCTCTACGGCTACTTAAGTATTCGTCTCCTTCAATGTAAGCGTTTAAAGCAGTCCACTGCTGTGAAGCTGTCATAGTATTGGAGTCAATAAGGTGAGCTTCAGCTTCAGTTGACGGTATAAATGCAAGGGCAGAGAATGAACCTGTATCGCTTAGTAATCCACTTCCGTTATAAACGTAGCTAAATGGCATACCCTGAGCACCCTCATAGAATAAACCTAAACGCGTACGTAGATTATCATTCCACTTAAACTCTATAGTTGAATTTGAAATGATCCTGTGTCCCGGAGCAAAGTCAGATCTTGAAAGCATAGGTCTGTTAGAACCCCTTACGGTCTCAAGATTTCTCCATTGTGAGCTGTTTTGTGAGGAAGTTGCATCAAAGAACACATTTGAATCTCCATATGAATAGGAAACCTGCCCGGTAACATCTATGAAAGAGCTATAAAAGTTCTTAGTTAAAGTACCGGAAATATTATAAGAATTTCCTTCTTTAACATTGTACCCCATATAAACCGCATCATACGTATTATCAATATTCTGGTATCCATAATTAGGACGTGAGCCTGCTCCTGTTGTAGTGAACTGTGTCCCTTCCAGGTTGATGTTTTCGTATGCTACAGCATTTAGATCATCATTATAAATAAAATCTGCAGAAAGGATCCAGTCACCAGGTAACCTTTGATCTACAGCTAAATTAGTTTTCCAAACCTGTGGAAGCTTAAAGTTTTGAGCAAAAAGGTTTATTTCACCACCCACCTGGCCAGAGCCTTGTGGAGGATCTTGTAATTGGTTTCTTGGATCTGGATTAAATTCAGGAACATCATCTCCGGTTCTTTGAATGAAACCTGCTGTTAAACCATTGTTGTTATAGGCACCACCAGGCCATACCAAAGGCAATCTGGAAGTAAACACACCTGTACCACCACGTACCTGGGTAGAACGGTCACCGTTAACATCCCAATTAAATCCTAAACGAGGTGAGAAATGCACATTTGCGTCAATTCCCTGCCCAACCCGAGCGCCTCTTAGATCTTTTCCTGCAGCCTCAAGCATTGGGATAGTCCTATTATTAAAATCGTCGTTAACAAGTCCATCCTCCCAGAAAGGAACATCTATCCTTGCACCTATAGTTACTTTAAAATTATCTGTAAGGTTTATCTTATCCTGAACATAAAGACCAAACTGGAAAATATCAAACTCTGCAGCTCCCTGTGAGTCATCTCCAAATCCACCTATTAAAGAATATCCGTGACGGTAACGGTTAGCCCTGTTACCAGATAAGAAATCATCTAAGTTGCTGTATCTGTATTCTCCAAAATTCTGTCTAAAAAACACGTTCCTGGAAGATGAAAATTCATTGTTTGTTCCAATCGTGATATTATGTCTACCTGAATAGATATTAAAGTTGTCTGTAATAGTTAAGGTACTTTGCTCTAAAAGGTTTGCAGTAGAGAATGCTTCAGATCCAAAGTTAATAGAAGAACCTGCTGCATCAAAAATTTGAACAGCCGGGAACCATTCTCCCTGAGGATCTCTGTTATCGTTTACTGTGGTCCAGCCAACAACAAGGTTGTTTGACATATTGTCTCCAATTTGAGAACTTAGTTCAAGAGCGCTGGAATTTGTAACCGACTCGAAGTTTATCGCACTGTTAAAAAAGTTAATCGCACCCTGGTTAGATCTTGGGGCATTTAACTGTACTGCCTTTACATAAGAATGCTTAAATGACAGTTTATTTTTATCGTTGATGTTCCAGTCAATTTTCCCAATAAGTTTATCACTTACTAAAGAGGAAGTGTTATTTGCATAACCTCCTGGGTTGTACCCATATTCATTAGTAAGGAAATTCGTCAAATTTGATATATCTGCTGCGGTAGCATCCCCACGGTAGCTAGCGATATCAAAAGGTTGTGGAGTTTCATTATCCTGTCTTTCGTAGTTTACGAAGAAGAATAATTTATCCTTGATAATTGGACCACCAACTCTTAAACCTGTTGTTAAAGCAGTGAAATCCTCAAGTCTTTCACGCTCACCATCAGCACCAGCTACTCCTACCGGAGTTTTTCCCGCCAGGCTCTGGTCACGATAAAAACTGTAAACAGATCCCTCAAATTGATTTGTACCAGACTTGGTTATGGCATTAATGCTTCCTCCGGCAAAACCAGATTGTCTCACGTCAAAAGGAGCTACGTTAATTTGAAAAGATTCAATAGCATCAAGGGAGATAGGGCTAACTCCTGTTTGCCCCCCGTTGGTTCCACTTGCGGCAAGTCCAAAAACATCATTATTTACAGCACCATCTATGTAAAGAGCATTGTATCTGTTGTTTTGGCCTGCAATAGAAATAACATCATCTCCGGAAACCTGGGCCTGTGGTGTTAACCTGGCAAAATCTGCAATATTCCTGGATATAGAAGGTAAGGTATTTACCTGTCTCTGGTTCACATTTGTCTCTGCTCCTGTTTTACTGGAGTCAAAAATTCCACCTCGTTGAGCGGTAATTACAATTTCTGTAAGTGCATCTGCAGTTTCAGACAGTGTAGAATTAATTGTTCTTGAATCCCCTAGCTGCAAATTAATGTTCTCTGCGGTAAAGTTCTCAAACCCTACATAGGATATCGTGATCAGGTATGGCCCTCCTACACGCATATTGGAAATACGGTAGAAACCATCAAAATCTGTCATAGCCCCATACTGGGTACCAGAAGGTTGATGCACGGCAACTACGTTTGCACCCGGGAGTCCCTCCCCGCTAGAATCTAAAACCCGTCCATTAATTGCCGAGGTAGTAACCCCCTGTGCAAATGTTGAGGCAGCCATCATTAAAAATAAGACGACAAATAAACCTGTAAATCTTTTCATTGTACTTGTTAAGTTATGATTTATAATTCGCTGCAAAAGAAGCGATTTTATAAATACTATACTTTAACGTAATGTTAAGATTTGGTCTTTTAACACCTGCTGATGCAGAATCTGCAAAAATGAACCTAACAAATTGATTATAGGATAATTATAAGCGATAACGACTTAGTAACACTTAGATAACCTTTAGTTTAAATAGGATTTTAACAGATTCTTAGTGCTGCTGTCGTGTTTTTCAACGTCAGATTGATCTATTTCTGAAAGAATTTTTGACGCAAGTTGCTTACCTAATTCCACTCCCCACTGGTCATAACTAAATATGTTCCAGATAACTCCCTGTACAAAGATCTTATGCTCGTACATTGCTACTAATTTTCCAAGGCTCTCTGGAGTAAGCTTATCGATAAGAATCGAAGTTGTGGGTTTATTACCCTCAAAGACTTTAAAAGGTTGCAGATTTTCCAGGTCTTCGCCTTTCATACCTTTAGCTTGCAGTTCCTCACGTACTTCCCCCGCAGTTTTACCCATGAGAAGAGCTTCAGTCTGTGCAAAATAATTGGCCATAAGCTTGTCGTGATGGTCTTTATCTTTATAAAGGGATTGTTTGAAGCCAATAAAATCGGCAGGAATCAATTTTGTTCCCTGGTGGATTAGCTGGAAAAACGCATGTTGGGAGTTAGTTCCCGGCTCTCCCCAAATAATATTTCCTGTTTGGTAAGAAACAGGCTTACCGTTGCGGTCTACACTTTTTCCGTTGCTTTCCATGATTGCCTGTTGCAAATAGGAAGGCAACTTCTGTAAATACTGGGTATATGGGATTACCGCTTCACTTTCAGCTTTAAAGAAATTGTTATACCATACGCTTAACAGGGCCAGTTGCACGGGAATGTTACTCCTAAAATCTTCATTTTTAAAATGCTCATCCATTTTATGTGCACCCTGCAGCAGTTGATCAAACTGGTCGAATCCCACGGCAAGGCTTACGGAAAGTCCCACAGCACTCCAAAGGGAAAACCTCCCGCCTACCCAGTCCCACATTGGGAAAATATTTTCCTTGTCAATTCCAAACTCTCCAACTTTCTCGAGATTGCTGGAGACAGCAACAAAATGCCTGGAAACAGCAACTGCCGGGGCGGTCTTTTTTAACCAATTCCGGGCGGTATTAGCATTGCTAATAGTTTCCTGGGTGGTAAAAGTTTTGGAAACAATGACAAATAAGGTTGTTTCAGGCTTTAGCTTTTTTAAAGTCTCATGTACGTGATCCCCATCGACATTGGAAATGTAATGTACATTAAGATGATTCTTATAAAATTTTAGCGCCTCTGTCACCATCACAGGGCCAAGATCTGACCCTCCAATTCCAATGTTTACAACATCTGTAAACGCAAGACCGGTATACCCCTTTTTTGCACCTGTTATTATCTGTTGTGAAAAGTCACTTATCTTCTTTTTGGCAGCATACACCTCCGGCATCACATTCTCCCCGTCTACCTCAAATTGAGCATCTTCCGGTGCTCTTAAAGCGGTATGCAGAACGGGGCGGCCTTCTGTCCTGTTAATGGCTTCTCCACCATAATAAGAATCCATCGCCTCTGCCAGGTTGCATTCTTCCGCTAATTGTAAGAGCGCATTTTGCACCTCTTCTGTGATCCTGTTCTTGCTGAAATCTACATAAAAGTCTTCCCAGTTAATCGTAAATTTTTCAGCTCTTTCAGGATCCTTATCAAAAAGATCCCTCATTTGAGTATTGCTAAGCTCTTCAAATTGTTGCTGAAGTTTTTTCCAGGCTTCAGTCTGTGACGGATCTATATTTCTCATACTAAATTTCTTTAAACGGAATTGCCTCAAGTTGTTCCTTAACCGGTTCAATAGAAGCAAAAAAATCTTCTTTTAAATGTTCCTTAATAGGATCTGCTGCCGGAAGGTTCTGGCGAAACGGATCTACCTGCTCACCTCTCACCCAAAACCTGTAACAAACATGCGGCCCTGTGGCCAATCCGGTACTTCCCACGTATCCTATAACATCCCCCTGCTTAACTCTTTGTCCAACCTTTACATTGCGTTTAGACATATGTAAATACTGAGTTGTGTATGTATCATTATGCTTTACTTTTACGTAATTTCCGTTTCCTCCAGTGTAACCTGAAGCTATAACAGTACCGTGGGCAGTGCTCCAGATTGGTGTACCGTGCGGTGCAGCATAATCTGTCCCGCGGTGGGCCTTCCAGGTTTTTTGTACCGGGTGGAATCTACGACCGGAATACCTTGAAGATATTCGGCTAAAATTAAGTGGAGCTTTTAAAAAGAAGCTTTCCAGCGGTCGAGCCTCTTCGTCATAAAAATCAGCTTTTCCGGATTCAGGATCTACGGTATAATTAAATGCGTAATATGGTTTATCCTGGTGCACAAAAACTGCTCCTTCTATTCCTTCTATTCCGGCATATATCGTGTCGTTGATGTACCTCTCATTGAAAACCATTTTGAATTTATCTCCCTTTTGAAGCTTCCAGAAGTCAATGCTCCACTGGTAAATATTGCTTAACTCATAAGAATGCAGGATGCTAAGGCCTTCATTTGTAATAGCATCTGAAAGATTGCTAACAATAACCCCGGAAACGGTTCTCTTCCTTATCGATACAGGTTTGCTGGCCTTATATGCAGCGATATTACTTCCAATATTCACTACTGTAAAGTCTATTTTATCATTTTCATAGATAAAAAATTCAGGGGTGGAAACAGAGTCTTTGGACTTCAGGATTACGTATGGCTTGCCCACTACCAGCCTGGTAGGATTAAGAGTTTCGCTCACATTTTGAGTAATCTCATATACCTTGGCACTACTTACCCCATGAGCGTTAAGGATACCTCCAAAATAATCTCCGGAGCGTATGGTATCCCGCACTATTTCATAATCATTCAACACCATCCCATATTCCTCGTGAACAGGTGGTTCTTCCACGACCTTCACTTCAGAAATTTCACGGGTCTCTTTTTCCTGCTTACAAGCAGTTAAGGATAGGCCCAGCAGTAGTAAGTAACTTAATTTTTTCAATGCTAATTATTATTTTCTTTATTAAACAAGTGGGTAACCCATTCTTTGCCCCAATTATTAAATTCCTCTTCTGTCCATAAATTCGGAAAAAATGTATTTTTCTGAAAGCTGGGTGGTAAAAAATCTTTCCAGTTTGTGCCCCCTGTTGCTGCGATCGTCACTTTATCCTTGTTTAGGTACCGGTGTGCTGCCCCCATATGCATCAACAACCAGTTAACGTTCACATTCACATCAAAAGTACGCAAGGCATCTTTAAGGTTCTTGTTTTCTTTTTCTTCTTCAGGAAGATCGAGATATTTATGAAATATTGTTTTCCCTTTTACCTCATTTGCGATCCTAAGAAAGCGAGGGGTATATCGAATTTCAAATTGCCGCAGGGTTAGTGTTTTTTCTCCCGTAGCCAGGTCTATGCCACCCTTTTTCCAATAAAGGTTATCAAATAATTCCTCTATAGTATTACTATCAGAATAATTTGCTCTTTCAGCAAACGGGATCAAATGTTGTAAAGGAGTAGAATAGATCTCAATCATCCTGAACTGCGCGCTCT
>DATHWA010000322.1:0-1813 GCA_035461025.1 Gillisia sp.
AATGAGGGTAGTTTTACAAAGGGTTTCAGAAGCTTCAGTTACTATAGATAATAAGATCCGCGGGAAGATTGAAAGAGGTATTTTGGTCTTACTCGGCATTGAAGATTCAGATACCCGGGAAGATGTGGAATGGCTCTGCAATAAGATCTTAAACCTCAGGATATTTAATGATGAGAATGGAGTTATGAATCTTTCTCTCTCTCAAATTGACGGTGAGATCCTGGTAATTAGTCAGTTTACATTACACGCAAGCACCAAAAAAGGCAACCGGCCAAGTTATATTAAAGCTGCCAAACCCGATATTGCTATTCCTTTATATGAAAATTTCATAGAAATTCTTACGAAAATATCCGCTAATCCCCCGGAAACAGGGGTTTTTGGAGCAAACATGAAGGTTTCTCTAATCAATGATGGGCCGGTGACAATAATAATTGATTCGAAAAGTCGGGAATAATTTGGCTATTCTTAATTAATTGTTAATTTTAGTAAATTATACTTACTAAGATGAAACCCAAATTTTTCCTTTTCCTGTTGTTGTCAGGGATTACTTCTTCGGTTTTTTGTCAGGAACAGGACCTTTCGATAAAAAGCATACCGGCCCAATTACTTCTCAATGCAAATTCCATTTTAAGGGATGAGCAAATAACGGTTAATATTGAAGCGGTAGACAGGATGACCATCACTACCAAAAGAACTATTACGGTTCTAAATAAGTATGGGGATCATCACATTGCGGCCTACGAAATGTATGATAATGATGCAAAGATCAGGAAACTTCAGGCTGTTGTGTATAATTCTGCCGGCAAGGAGATCAAAAAATACAGGCAAAAGGATTTTAAGGATCGAAGTGCAGTAGCATCGGGAACCCTTTACTCAGACAATCGTGTCCAATACCTGGATCATACTCCTCAGGAATATCCATATACCATGGTTTATGAAAGCGAAGTAAGGAGTGGTTCAACCATTTTTATACAGCCCTGGGCTCCGGTTTCAGGATATTTCCTGAGTGTTCAGAAATCGACTTATAATTTTCAGAATCCCAAGAATATTCCGTTCCGCATCGCAGAAAAAAATCTGGATGAACATAAAGTCCAGAAGCTGGAAACTGTCGGGGCATTTACTTATACTATAAAAGACCTGCCTGCTTACCGCCATGAAAATTTAAGCCCCGATATTAATAAATTCCTTCCCGGGGTTAGAGTGGCATTAAATGAATTTACCCTTGTTGGTGTCCAGGGAAAGGCTTCCAACTGGGATGAATTTGGCAAATGGCAATATGATTATTTGCTGGCCGGAAAGAACGTCCTTCCTGCGGCTACCGTTCAAAAAATTTCAGAATTGACCAAAACTGCCAAGGATGATGTTGAGAAAGCCAGGATCATATATCAATATGTACAGGATAACACCCGGTATATTAGTGTGCAGCTGGGAATTGGGGGATGGGAACCCATGCTGGCCCAGGATGTGGATAAACTGGGTTATGGGGATTGTAAGGCATTGACCAATTATACCAAGGCATTATTGGATTCCCAAAAGATAACTTCCCATTATGCAGTGGTATTTGGTGGGGAACGTAAAGATCTTGATCCTGATTTTGCATCGATGCAGGGAAATCACGTGATACTTAATATTCCTCAGGAGGATGAAGATATCTGGCTTGAATGTACCAGTCAAACCACCCCGTTCAACTATCTTGGAGATTTTACAGATAACAGGCACGTATTGCTGGTAAAGCCTGAAGGCGGTGAGATCGTTAAAACCAAAGCCTATACTTTTTCAGAAAATCTAAGAGAATCATTTACCAAAATAAATC
>DATHWA010000323.1:0-14716 GCA_035461025.1 Gillisia sp.
GCAGCGTGAAAAGGGCCACGAGTTTTATCAAGGTGGTGAATTGCTTCTATAAAAAAGGGCATCATACTCATTTTTCCTTCAGCTTTTCCGTGACCGGGGGCATCAAAGCTTATCACACGATAATCATTTTTAGCCAGTGCTGCTGCCAGCAAGGGCATCTGTGTTCCCCTGCCGCTCCAGCCATGGGCCAGGAGCACCTTCTTCTTTGAAGCAGGATTGCCATAACTGTAAACAACAATTTGCCTGTTAATGGCAGGAACTTCCTCTACCAACTGAGTAGAGTTTTTATCCATTTCCTTTTCCCGCTCCGGCAGTTTATATTTATGAGGTGTCAAAAATAATTTTGCAGCAAACCGGCTTGCAAGAAAAGGGGAGATAGCAGTTAAAATTTTTCCGGTAGTGAGAATATATTGAGGGGTCAATAAGACCTGTACGGGGGTATCTTCTTTTTGTTTTTTGGTCATTATAAAATTTATAAAAGCGAAGTTAAGAATTTAAGGGCTAAGTGATAACCGGCTGTAACCATTATTTGGTATTGCTTTGGTATCATTTTTGAAAATGGTTTTATGTTAAAGCGAACTTAAACCCTTAACATTGCAAGGGGGTGTTTTGTACTTTTATCACATTAAAACCAAAAATCATGAAATTTAGAAATTTATTTATAGTAGTGGTTACAGTTCTGGCTTTAGCCGGCTGTAAAACCAACCCTTTTACAGGTGAAAAAAACCTGAACTTCGTTTCCAACGAGCAATTGTTCCCTGCGGCCTTTGCGCAGTATGATCAATTCCTGGCAGAAAATGATGTTGTTACGGGTACAGCTGAGGCAAATACTCTTAAGAATGTAGGACAGAAGATTGTAACGGCATCTGAGCGGTATTTAAACGCCAACGGATATCAGGGTTATTTGAACGATTTTGCATGGGAATTCAATTTGGTTAATGATGAGGCAGTGAATGCCTGGGCGATGCCCGGAGGTAAAATAGTATTCTATACAGGGATTTTACCTATAGCCCAGAATGAAAGCGGATTGGCAGCAATTATGGCCCATGAGGTGGCCCACTCTCTGGCAGATCACGGTGCACAACGTATGAGTGCTGCTCAGTTACAACAACTTGGAGCTGTTGCAGGCAGTATCGCTGTGAGCGGAAGAAGTGAACAAACTCAACAAATATTCGCGCAGGCTTACGGAATGGGTTCTCAACTGGGAGTAATGCTACCGTTTAGCCGAAGCCATGAAACTGAAGCAGACAGAATAGGACTTACCCTAATGGCTATTGCAGGTTACGAGCCATTGGAAGCGGCAGAACTTTGGAAAAGAATGGCAGCACAGGCCGGGGGAGATGGACCGCCGGAATTTTTGAGTACTCACCCTGCATCTTCAACAAGGATAAACAATATAGTTAAGTGGGCTCCTGAAGCCAAAGCTGAGGCAAGAAAATACGGTGTTACCACGTTTAAATAGTAGAAATTAAAATATTAAATAAAAGAAGCTGCTCTATAAGAGTGGCTTTTTTTATTTTTAGCCAATGAAAGATCTCCCCAAAGGAAGCAAAAAGCTTTTGAATGCCTGGGCATTTTATGACTGGGCAAACTCTGTTTACAGCCTGGTTATATCCAGTGCCATATTTCCCATCTTCTATGGTGCCATAACTATTGTAAAGGATGAGCAGGGTAAGATCCTTGATGATACGGTTTCTTTCATGGGAATTAATTTTAATAATGATTCCCTTATAAGTTATGTTACAGCCCTGGCATTTCTCGTAGTTTCTATCATAAGCCCAATCCTTTCCGGGATATCAGATTTTGTTGGGAATAAGAAATCTTTTCTAAAATTCTTTTGTTATCTGGGAGCTGTTTCCTGTATTGGTCTTTACTGGTTTGATCTGGATTACCTCTGGTTTGGCTTGTTATGTTATTTCCTTGCCCTTGTTGGTTTCTGGGCCAGTCTTGTTTTTTACAATTCTTATTTACCGGATATAGCTTTTCATGATCAACAGGATAGGATAAGTGCAAAAGGTTTTTCCCTTGGCTATATAGGGAGTGTGATCCTTTTGGTTATCTGCCTTATAATGATCCTTAATTATGAGATGTTTGGTTTTGCCAGTGAAGGGATACCTACACGGTTATCATTTGTTTTGACCGGCGTATGGTGGATAGGTTTTAGCCAGTATACTTATTATTATCTCCCAAAAGGAAACAAAGGGAGCGCCGTAACCAAAGACATTGTTTTTAATGGATACAGGGAACTGAATTATATATGGAATTCCCTGGGACATAACTTAAGATTAAAGCGATACCTCCTTGCTTTTTTTACTTATAGCATGGCAGTACAAACCATTATGTTGGTAGCAACCTATTTTGGAATCGAGGAGCTGGACTGGGGAGAACAAAATGCTACGACAGGATTAATAATAAGTATCCTCCTCATCCAACTTGTGGCAGTGGCCGGAGCCACCGGCACCTCCCGTCTTGCAGGGAGAATAGGCAATATTCCCACCCTTATCTATCTTAATTTTTTCTGGATTGCAATTTGCGTGTATGCTTATTTTATAACCACTCCACCTCAGTTCTATGTTGCTGCAGCATGTGTAGGCCTTGTTATGGGAGGGATCCAGGCTTTATCGCGTTCCACATATTCTAAAATGTTGCCGCCTACAAAGGATACGGCAAGTTATTTTAGTTTCTATGATGTTTCAGAAAAAATAGGGATTGTTATCGGGATGCTTATGTATGGAATTGTAGCTCAAATAACAGGCAGCGTAAGGAACGCCATACTTTTCCTGGTGGTCTTTTTTATTGCAGGGGTAATCCTTCTTTTCAGGGTGCCAAAAGAAAAAGGGTAAAAATATGCTAATCATACTTTTACCCTTTTATAAAGATTACAAATTTTTAATTTTTAGAGACCGATCCTGATCCTGAAGTTTTAAAATTCTGTTTTTTCGGGTCGCCTTTATACCGAATGTCCCCGGAACCTGAAACCTTTGCCTCCAGTTCGTCTTCAACTGAAATCTCGATGTCCCCGGATCCTGTTACAGATGCATTTGTAGTTTGTGTTCTAAGATCATAAGCCATAAAGTCGCCTGAACCTGTAACAGTGCAATCAAGATGTCTTGCTTTACCTCTTAATTTCACATCTCCGGAACCGGTTACACTTCCTTTTAGCTCTTCCACCTCCAGATTGAGGTTCATATTTCCGGAACCTGTTACGCTCACTTTAAATTCCCGTGCACGAATAACATCATTACCCCGTATATGGCCTGAACCTGTAAGCGATACTGCATCAAGGTCTTCAAATGGAACTACTATTTTAATGGGATAATTCCTTGTAGGTTGAAGATTTATTCCTTTTTCTACAGAGATCTTCAGGGTTCCACCGCTTACTTCAGTTTCAATGTGTTCCAGTAAATTGCTTTCACCTTCCAGGTCGATTTTACCTTCTTTCCCTGAAACCAATTGGACGTCCATCATCCCTGTAACGGTAATACGATCATAATTATCTACTGTTCTTGACTGGTTTACGACTTCCTTGTTGCCGGTTACTTTTTTGGAACTATTCCACCATTGGGCCTGGGCAGAAGTAACGGATATAATTAAGATGGCGAATAATAAAATTGATTTTTTCATTTTTTAATGGTTTAATGGTTTTTGATTGATTTATTATTGTTGCTGAAATGATACACTACCATAGCTGGAGGTAATATTAATATTTCCGTTTCCGGAATTGTTTAGGTGAAAACCTTCATAGCTCTTGCTTGTATTTCCCTGGTTTTGTTTATTGATCTCAAAGGCCTCCATTCCTTTTACATTTGCATAATTGGCGTTTATCGCAAACCGGAAGGAGTGTTCCCTGTCATATCCAATTTTAAGCCCGGTATAATCTGAATTGATCTTTATTTCTCCGGCTCCGCGAATCACCTTTCCTATAGCAAGGCTGCCATAATCCATATTAAGATCTGCAGAATGATGGATGTCTCCAATTTTAGTGCTCAGGTAATCCCCACTTCCTGCAATTCGTTTAACCTTGTCTACGGTAAGGCTGCCATAATCACAACTAAATTCAACTACTTCTGCACGCCTTATGTTTGAGTTTGTATAATCGGCATTGATCTTCAGGGACTTTGCATCATCCACTGTAAATTCAGAATAATCGGCGTTAATCACAGCTTTATTGATATAACCAAATTGGCTGTTACGGGAATAATCAAAGTTAAGCTGATTATTACTTCCGTGAAGTTCCTTGATATCCATTCTTCCATAGTCGCAGCTTATCCTGGCATTCCCGGTTAATTTATCCAGGAAAATATTTCCGTAGTCATTGCTTAGATCTACATTATTAGTCGCCGGAGCTCTTACAATGTAATTAATTTCCATATTAACATTGGAACTACCGCTAAAAAGGGAACTCCACCAGGAACTGTTTTCTTTTGTGAAACGGGTTCTTGCACTCACTCCGGAGGTGGTCTGATTAAATTCCACGTTTATCTCATCCAGTTTTTCCTTCACTTTTTGTTCATCATTACCATTGGTTTTGATGATCACTTCTATGCTTATTCTGTTCTCATCCCAGGTGGTGATATCCAGGTTCCCGTAGCTGTTATTGATCTTCAACAGGGCATCCGGGGCCACATTGAATTGTTTGGTGATCTTTTTCTCTTTAGTATGCCTTCCTTTAAAAGCATCAGGTTCAGAAAAATTGGTACAAAATACCAGGCTGGGTGATAAAACCAGGATAAATAGCAGTTTATATAAAGTTGTTCTCATTGTTAGGGTTTTTAAGTTCTTTAATATCTTCTATATGGGTTAGAACATTGTTCAATAGATCTATTCTTTGCTGCAGGTTGGAGACCATTGCGAAGATGACTCGTTTGTCCTCTCCGCTGGTTTTAAGGTCCTTTTTAAGTTTCTCATAGTCTCTGTCCAGTTTCTCAAGTTGAGCCAGGGCATCATTTACCAATGCTTCGGTTTCCGGGGTTTTGGCTTCTTCAATCCTTGCCAGTTCTGTTTTTATAAGAGTTGTATAGAATTGATGGGTCTCCTTCATTTCAGGAGAAATTCCCGCCAGATCTGCGGAGTTGGTAAGGGAAAAAGAGCCCAGGAGATTACCGCTTAGCATTATTATAAGCAGCAACCCGGCTGCTACAGCCATTATGGGGTTCCACAGCATCCTTAACTTCCCGCCGGGGGTAGCCTTAGGCTTTTGGTCCTTAAGCTTTTCAAGGAACCTATCTTTGTGTCCTGCAGCAGGTTCAGCAACATCGAAGTCCACACCTTCGAAAAGCTCATCTATATCTTTATATTTCATTTTCCAGTAATTTTTTCCTCAGGCTTTCCTTTGCCCTGGAGATCAATGTTCTGCAGTTGGCAGCACTTATATCCAGGATTTCACAAATTTCATCGTAATCATATCCTTCAATAAGGTGAAGATTTAATGCTATGCGGTAACTATCTTTTATACCCTCCATAGCTTTAAGTACCTTTTTCACCTTTGAGTTCGCCTCTTCTTCCTTTATATCTATTCCCTGGTCTTCTTCTGTTTCGTATTTGAATTGATCTTCGTAAGAGACATTTTGGAACTTTGACTGTTTATTAAAGGAGTTAATACTTCGATTTACTGTGATCTTCTTTAACCAGGCTCCAAAAGTTGACTTTCCCTGGAAGCTGTTGATCTTTGCAAAGGCTTTGATGAAAGCTTCCTGCATAACATCTTCCGCTTCAGCCGGATCTTTTACAATTCTTAGAGCAGTATTATACATGGCTTTATAATATTTATTATAAATTTCCATTTGTGCACGTTGATCGCCTTTGCGGCAACGTACAACCAGTTCGTCAATATAAGTGATGGTTGGTGTCAAATAATTAACTTAAGCTCTACTATAAAGATACTCTTACAACCCAATTGTTACAGTTTGAGGAAATATTTTTTTCATATTCCCCGATGGCATAGGAATTGAATTAATAGGTTAAGGAAAAACCTTCAGCTCACTGCCATAGGCAAATAAGAATTTGATGAAGGTTTTAAAGAGATTTAAATAACCAACTGTTGTGACAGTTTGACCTAAAATAAGATATGGCTAAATCAAAAATAATGAATCTAGACAGTTTGTCATTTCAGGGAATAGATGAAGATGCAGAGTTAATACCCCTAATGACTCCTGAAGATGAGGAAGAGATAAATAACGAAGATCTCCCCGAGATCCTACCCATTCTACCTTTACGAAATACAGTACTTTTTCCCGGGGTAGTAATACCTATTACTGCCGGAAGGGATACCTCAATAAAATTGATCAATGATGCCAATAATGGTACTAAGGTTATTGGGGTGGTTGCACAAATAGATGAAGAGGTAGAGAATCCTAAATCAAAGGATATTCACCGTACCGGGGTTGTTGCAAGGATCCTGCGAGTTCTTAAAATGCCCGATGGTAATACCACTGTTATCATTCAGGGTAAGAAACGCTTCGAGATTGCCGATGTGATTTCTGAAAAACCTTATCTCTCAGCATCCATAAAAGAAGTACCGGAGAAAAGACCGGAGGTAGATAATCCTGAGTTCACCGCTATAATTGACTCTATTAAAGAGTTGGCTCTTCAAATAATCAAAGGAAGTCCAAATATTCCAAGTGAAGCTTCTTTTGCAATCAAGAATATTGAGAGTCCTTCCTTCCTTATCAATTTTGTTTCCTCCAATATGAATCTTACTGTAGAGGAAAAACAAAAGTTGTTGGAGACAAATGACCTTAAAGATAGAGCGCTTGCTACTTTGAAATTCATGAATGTGGAGTTCCAAAAGCTCGAGTTAAAGAATGATATACAGAGCAAGGTTCAAAGTGATATGAGCCAGCAGCAAAGAGAATATTTCCTTCACCAGCAAATGAAGACCATTCAGGAAGAGCTAGGAGGTGTTTCTCATGAAGATGAGGTTGAGGAAATGCGTGTGAGGGCAAAGAAGAAAAAATGGGATGACAAGGTAAAGAAGCATTTCACTAAAGAGCTTGCCAAAATGCAACGTATGAATCCGCAGGTAGCGGAATATTCCATACAACGTAATTACCTGGATCTATTTCTTGACCTTCCCTGGAATGAATTCAGTAAAGATAAATTTGACCTAAAACGAGCCCAGAGGATCCTTGACAGGGATCATTACGGCCTTGAAGATGTAAAGAAAAGGATCATTGAGTATCTGGCAGTTCTTAAACTGCGTAATGATATGAAGTCCCCTATATTATGTTTATATGGACCTCCGGGAGTAGGGAAGACCTCTCTTGGAAAATCTGTTGCAGAGGCATTGGGTCGTGAATATATAAGGATCTCTCTGGGAGGTCTTCGTGATGAGGCGGAGATTAGAGGACACCGTAAGACCTATATTGGAGCTATGCCGGGAAGGATCATTCAGAGTTTAAAGAAAGCAGGGACAAGTAACCCTGTCTTTGTTCTTGATGAAATAGATAAGCTTGCATCCGGGAATCAAGGAGATCCATCTTCAGCATTACTGGAAGTTTTGGATCCGGAGCAAAACAATGAGTTCCACGATAATTTCCTGGAAATGGGATTTGACCTTTCCAAAGTTATGTTCATTGCAACGGCTAATAGTTTAAATACCATTCAGCCTGCTTTAAGGGACAGAATGGAGATCATCAACGTTACCGGTTACACCATTGAAGAAAAAGTGGAGATAGCAAAACAACATTTATTGCCTAAGCAGTTAAAGGAGCACGGTCTTACCAAGGAAAATTTAAAAGTTGCAAGACCGCAGCTTGAGAAAATAATTGAAGGATACACGAGAGAATCCGGAGTGAGAGGCCTTGAGAAGCAAATCGCGAAAGTAGTGCGTTATGCTGCCAAGAATATAGCGATGGAAGAGGCATATAAGGTGAAGGTGAGCAATGAAGATATCATTGAGATCCTTGGAAGCCCACGTTTAGAACGGGATAAATATGAAAATAATGATGTTGCAGGAGTTGTAACCGGCCTTGCCTGGACACAGGTGGGAGGAGATATCCTTTTTATTGAATCTATTCTATCACAGGGAAAAGGTAATTTAAATATTACCGGAAACCTTGGAAAAGTGATGAAAGAGAGTGCCACTATTGCTATGGAATACATTAAATCCAATGCAGATAAGTGGGATATTAATCCGGATGTTTTCAATAAGTATAATGTACATATTCACGTTCCGGAAGGAGCAACCCCAAAAGATGGCCCTAGTGCAGGTATTACTATGTTAACTTCTTTAGTTTCTTTATTCACACAAAGAAAAGTGAAGAAGAGTATAGCCATGACTGGAGAGATCACGCTTAGGGGGAAAGTATTGCCGGTAGGAGGGATTAAAGAAAAGATCCTTGCCGCAAAAAGAGCCAGTATAAAAGAGATCATTCTTTGCCAGGATAATGAAAGGGATATTAAGGAGATCAAGGAGGAATATTTAAAGGGACTTACCTTTCACTACGTAAAGGAAATGAGTGAGGTAATAGATAAAGCCTTAACCACGGAGAAGGTATATAATCCAAAGACGCTTTAATCAAAGCCCCGGAAACGGGGCTTTTTTAATGGAGTCCTGTAAAATTAACTATTTTTGCCTCCTTGAATTTAAATTATAAAAGATGAATAAAAAGATCACCATAGCAATAGATGGATTTTCTTCCACCGGGAAAAGCACTGTGGCCAAACAACTGGCTAAGGAACTGGGTTATGTTTATGTGGATACCGGCGCAATGTACAGGGCCGTTTCTTTATACGCTATGAGGAATAATTTTATTTCTGAAAATTCCTTTGATAAAGAAGGACTAATTTCAAGGCTTGATGATATCAATTTAAAATTCATCTTTGATCCGGATCTTGGATACGCGGCTATTTACCTTAATGAGGAAAATATTGAGAATGAAATCAGAACGATGGAAGTTTCTAATTATGTGAGCAAAGTCGCGGCGGTTTCCCTGGTAAGGGAAAAACTTGTTTTCCAGCAGCAATTGATGGGAAAGGAAAAAGGTGTGGTGATGGATGGCAGGGACATAGGAACAGTGGTCTTTCCTAATGCCGAATTAAAACTTTTCATGACTGCTACAGCAACAGAGCGGGCACAGCGCCGATATAAAGAATTAAAGGAAAAAGGCCAGGCTGTGAATTACGAGGAGGTACTTAAGAACGTGGAGGAGCGGGATCATCTTGATACTACCCGCGCAGATTCCCCACTGGTAAAGGCACAGGATGCTATTGAGATCGATAATTCATCCTTAAGTATAGAAGAGCAATTTGATAAAATCCTGAAACTTTCCCTGGATAAAATAGCTGAGGTAAATACTTCTAAATAAACTCCAATCAATTTACATTCAGTATTTTGATATTCAGAAATTTTAATTGTATTTTTGCACTCCTTTTCGGCAATATAATGGAAAAAAGAAAAGGGTTGAAAATCAAATCAATAACAACTTCTGTGTTTTTTATTGCCTTAATTTTTTCCGAAGAAATACAGGATACAAATATTACAATCAGCAATGGCTGAAGAAAACAAAAATCAGGAAGTTCAGGAGAACGAAAACTCTGAGACTCAAACGAAGGCGGCACCATCGCCACAACAGGAAAACCCTGAAAAATTCTTGGCAGATTTTAACTGGCACAACTACGAAGAAGGAATTGATCCTGTAGATGATACCAAGTTGGAAGAGTTCGAGAAATTGGTATCAGAGAATTTCGTTGACACTTTGGATGATGAGGTTACAACAGGAAAAGTAATTAATATTACAGATCGTGATGCAATCATTGACATTAATGCAAAGAGTGAAGGTGTTATTTCCCTGAACGAATTCCGTTACAACCCGGACCTTAAAGTAGGTGATGAGGTAGAGGTATTAATTGATGTGCGTGAAGATGCAACAGGACAATTGATCCTTTCACACCGTAAGGCTCGTGTTATCATGGCATGGGATCGTGTGAACAAAGCTCACGACGAAAGCCTAATCGTAAACGGATTTGTTAAGTGTCGTACTAAAGGTGGTATGATCGTAGACGTATTTGGAATTGAGGCGTTCTTGCCAGGTTCTCAAATAGACGTGAAGCCTATTCGTGATTACGATGCTTACGTAGGAAAAACAATGGAATTCAAAGTTGTGAAGATCAACCACGAATTTAAGAACGTTGTTGTATCTCACAAAGCCCTTATCGAGGCAGATATTGAAGAGCAGAAGAAAGAGATCATTGGTCAGTTAGAAAAAGGTCAGGTACTTGAAGGTACTGTTAAGAACATTACTTCTTACGGTGTGTTTGTTGATCTTGGTGGTGTAGATGGACTTATCCATATTACAGACCTTAGCTGGTCTCGTATCAACCATCCAAATGAGATCGTTGAGCTTGATCAAAAACTTAATGTTGTAATCCTTGACTTTGATGAAGCTAAGACAAGAATTCAATTAGGTCTTAAACAATTACATAAACACCCATGGGAAGCTCTTGATGAGAACCTTGCTGTAGGTGACAAAGTAAAAGGTAAAGTAGTTGTAATAGCAGACTACGGTGCATTTATTGAAGTAGCTGAAGGTGTTGAAGGTCTTATCCACGTTTCTGAAATGTCCTGGAGCACGCACTTGCGTTCAGCTCAGGATTTCGTAAAAGTTGGGGATGAGGTAGAAGCTCAAATCTTAACTTTAGATCGTGATGACCGTAAGATGTCACTTGGTATTAAGCAATTAACTCCAGACCCATGGACAGATATTACTTCTAAGTATCCTGTAGGTTCAAGACACACAGGTATCGTACGTAACTTCACCAACTTTGGTGTGTTCGTAGAACTTGAAGAAGGAATTGATGGTCTTATTTATATTTCAGATCTATCCTGGACCAAGAAGATCAAACATCCAAGTGAATTCACGAATGTAGGTGATAAGCTGGAGGTTGTTGTTCTTGAACTTGATGTTGATGGACGTAAATTAAGCCTTGGACATAAACAAACCGAGTCTAACCCTTGGGATAAATACGAAACTGATTTTGCTGTAGGTACTACACACACCGCTGCAATTACAGAGATCGTAGACAAAGGTGCGACAATAGACTTTAACGAGGATATCACTGCATTCATTCCTACCCGTCACCTTGAAAAAGAAGATGGTAGCAAACTGAAGCAGGGAGAGTCTGCAGAATTCCAAATCATTGAATTCAACAAAGAATTCAAGAGAGTGGTAGCTTCTCATACAGCTATTCACAAGGAAGAAGAGCAGCAAATCGTTAAGCAGGCAGCTAAGAAAGCAGCACAGAGCAGTGATAAAACTACCATTGGTGATGTGAATGCAGAGCTACAAGCTTTGAAGGATAAAATGGAAGGGAAGTAATTCCTAATTCACTTAGGTGAAATACATTTATAAACTAAACCTCCCCAATCGGGGAGGTTTTTTTATACTTCTATTTTAAAACTATGACGTGACGGAGGTATTATCTTCTGCTGAAGGTAAATGATTGGTAGATAAGTGCACTACGGTTTATAATCATTTAGGTATATGAAATAGTATAATGACGAATTGGTACGTTTCTATGTTTCATACAAAAAGAAAATTTTCCTACCTGTACTCCTGTGAGAAATACGGTCTTTAGATTCTAAAAAAAATCTTACTTTTGAATTATCAATTCCAGCCCACGTAAAATTATGAGCCAAAAAGTGTTGCTTAACTCCAAAGAGATCAACATCATTCTTCATCGTTTGGCCTGCCAGTTAATAGAAAATCATCCCGGTATGGAGAATACTGTATTAATTGGAATACAGCCAAGAGGGGTATTTCTGGCCAACAGGATCATCAAGATGCTTGAGGAAGATTATAATATTAAAGATATCCCTTATGGGCAGTTGGATATCACCTTTTACCGGGATGATTTCAGAAGAAGCGACAAGCCCCTGGAAGCCAATAAAACCAAAATAGATTTTCTTGTGGAAGACAGAAAGGTCATTTTTATAGATGACGTTCTGTATACAGGTAGAAGTATTCGCGCGGCACTCACAGCGATACAATCCTTCGGGAGGCCAAGTGAAATAGAGTTGCTCACTTTTATAGACAGAAGGTTCAGCAGGCATTTACCCATTCAGCCAGATTATAATGGAAGACAGGTGGATGCTATTAACGATGAACAGGTTAAAGTACACTGGAAAGAAAATCAGGGAGAAGATGCAGTTTATCTCATTCCAAAATAACAACAGTCAATGAATGAATTAAGTGTAAATCACTTATTGGGAATTAAATACCTAAACCAGGCCGATATAGATCTTATCTTTAAAACGGCCGATCATTTTAAGGAAGTGATCAACCGGCCAATTAAGAAAGTTCCTTCCCTGCGGGATATTACCATTGCCAATTTATTTTTTGAAAACAGTACCAGGACCAGATTGTCTTTTGAACTGGCTGAAAAAAGACTGAGTGCAGATGTGATCAATTTTTCTGCTTCATCATCTTCTGTTAGTAAGGGAGAAACTCTTATAGATACCGTAAACAACATCTTATCTATGAAAGTGGATATGGTGGTAATGAGACATCCTAATCCGGGTGCGGGAATATTTCTTTCAAAACATGTTGATGCAAGTATAATAAATGCCGGGGATGGTACACATGAACACCCCACCCAGGCCTTGCTGGATTCTTATTCCATTCGGGAAAAGCTGGGAGAGGTTAAGGGAAAGAAAGTGGTTATTGTGGGAGATATACTTCACAGCCGGGTAGCTTTATCCAATATTTTTGCCTTAAAACTACAGGGAGCAGAGGTTAAAGTTTGTGGTCCTAAAACATTAATACCTAGATATGTGGAGTCACTGGGGGTAACCGTGGAAACCAATTTGAGAAAAGCCTTAGAGTGGTGTGATGTGGCAAACATGTTGAGGGTTCAAAATGAGAGAATGGAAATAAGCTATTTTCCAAGCACTCGTGAATATACCCAGCAATTTGGTGTAAATAAGCAATTGTTGGATTCCCTGGATAAACAAATTGTAATTATGCACCCCGGACCTATAAACAGGGGAGTGGAAATCACGAGTGATGTGGCCGATTCCAAACAGGCAATAATTCTGGACCAGGTTCAAAATGGAGTAGCGGTAAGAATGGCAGTGATCTATTTACTTGCATCCAAAATTAAACCCTAAGACTTCAGTCTAAGGAAGTATCAAAAAAGAAGGTTATGAAATTTACAGCAAAAGACAAGTATAAGATAATTGAAGACGAAAAGGGAGATATTACAGGTTTTGCGACATATTTATCCCAAAACCATATAAAATTCAAAAATGATAATGTGGTAATTAACCTGCTGGAAAGCGGAGGGGTAAAAACTGAAAATTTACTTTCTTTCCTTGAGATCTCAAATCTACACAGAATGAATAAAAGATCTTTTGTAATTGCTACCAGGGATATAGATATTGACGCATTACCTGAGGATTTGATAGTTGTGCCCACTCTACTGGAAGCTGAAGATATTATCAATATGGAGGAACTGGAAAGGGAACTGGGCTTTTAATTTTTTAAGAACCAGGGAACAAGAGCTTTAATCACAGGAAGAATGAAACTTACCATTTTAGGATGTTACGCCGCAACGCCCCGTACATTTACCAATCCCTCTGCTCAGGTCCTGGACATAAATAACCATAAATTTCTAATAGATTGTGGGGAAGGTACTCAAGTGGAGTTAAGACGAAATAAGGTAAAATTTTCCCGCATTCAGCACATTTTTATTTCTCATCTACATGGGGATCACTGCTTTGGGCTGGTTGGGCTTATCTCTACCTTTAGGCTGTTAAATCGGGAAACAGATTTGCACGTGTATGGGCCTAAAGGCATAAAGGAGATCATCACCCTGCAGCTAAAGTTGTCGAATTCCTGGACAAACTATCTATTAATCTTTCACGAGCTTGAGAGCAAAGAAGCCCAGCTTATTTATGAAGATGAAAAAGTTACAGTAGAAACCATTCCTCTTAAGCACCGTATCTATACCAACGGATTTTTATTTAAGGAGAAACCGGGTCCACGAAAGCTCCTTATAAATGAGATCTCAAACTATAAGATCGATGTCTCTCTTTATAATAGTGTGAAACAGGGTAAGGATGTGATTTCTGAAGACGGAAAGTTAATTCCTAATCATCTGGTCACTGCGCCACCGGACCCTCCTAAAAGCTATGCCTATTGCAGCGATACCGTTTTTGATGAAACTATTACTGAACAAATAAAGAATGTCTCTGTTCTTTATCACGAATCAACTTTTCTGGAAGAGCATTTGGAACTGGCCTTTCCAACCAAACACTCAACTGCTAAGCAGGCTGCTAAAATTGCCAAAGGAGCCAACGCGGATAAATTAATTCTTGGTCATTTTTCTACCCGTTATGCAGACCTGAATTTATTCAAACAAGAAGCTCAAACAATCTTTCCAAATGTTGAGCTTGCGGATGACGGAAAAGTTTTCAATTTCTAACAACTCCTTCCTTTTTCTTTATTCTCCTTAATCAATTTTGTAGGATTGGAGCTACAGTTTGTGTTAAAATCTTGATAATAACGCTTTAATTTTTCTCAGAGCGTGCATTTAATCGGTTTTTTGTGTATTTTGGCTATCCCAAATTTACCTAACTAACCTGTTTGCCTATGTACACTATTACTAAAAAAGTGTGTTTTGTTCTTATTTGTGTTCTTACATTAAGTTCCTGCACAACAGACAATGACCTCCCGGAGGAACCTTCTCTAAAGACTGCAGACCTTGTAGACTATAT